>NZ_SSDM01000064.1:0-11370 GCF_004794375.1 Microbacterium sp. K35
CGCCCCCACGGCGGCCGAGGCGCGGGCGGCCGTGACGCGCGCCGGGTGACGGCGCCCGACGCGGGCTTCTGCGGTCGGGGCGGGGGTGTATGCCGATGCGGGCATGCGATCCGTATCGTTCTCGTCACGGTGGTCGGCTGGCCAGTATTTTGGTGTGCCGAACCACTACGCTCGCGGCAGGGGACGCGCCGTCGGCGCGTGAGAGACCACCGGAGGGTCGAATGTCCAGCATGTCGTTCGTGAAGAGATCGATCGCGCGAGGCGGCCTCGCGGCCGTCCTCGTGGGGGCGCTCGCGGGGGTGTCCGCGTGCGCACCGACTCCCGAGCCCGCGTCGAGTCCTTCGGCCGCGCCGTCGACCTCGGCGCCGGAGCCGTACGATGGGCCGCTGCTCTTCGTCGGCGACGAGCTGGAGTCGTTCGCACTGACTCCGCAGGAGGTCGCCGGCCTCTTCCCGGGGGCACCGCCCGCGACCGCGATCACGGACACGCTCGTGCAGTACGCCGACGGCGGCGGTCCCGACTTCGCTCCGGCCGTCTGCAGGCTCCTGATCAGCGAGACGTCGATGCGCAGCGTCGGCGCGCGCACGGTGCCGTGGGTCGATGGCGCAGACGCCGGGAACAGCGGAAGGCAGGAGATCCTGCAGTTCGCCTCGGAGGAGAACGCGTCCGCTCGGATGGACGACCTCGTGTCGACGGTCGAGAGCTGCGCGCAGTTCGACGCCCAGGGGCCGGGGTCCTTCACGGCCTCCGTGGCTCCCGACGGCGATGGTGTCCGCGCCTTCGCCGGGACGCTGGAACTCGACTCCTCGGGGAGCCCGTGGCGTGCACACCACGCGTTCGCCGCGGTCGGCAACGTGATCGTGCACGCGTGGCAGCCGGCACAGGACGGTTCCGCGTTCGACGCGGAGGCCGCTGCGCTCCTGCTGCGCGACCGTGCGGTGGAGGCGAAGACCGCGCTCGTGGACGAGCTCACCGCGCAGCCGCCCGTCACGCCGACGCCGTCCGCGCAGGATCCCTCCGCCGACTGGAGCACGTGGGAGCTGACGCCGACGGGCGTCGGTCCTCTGATCTTCGGTGCCGACCGCGCCGCCGCGCTCGCCGCGGTCCCCGGGGCGACGGCCGAGGAGTTCACCTGGACGGACACGGCCGCGCGCCTGCTGAGTCCGGACGGACAGTCCTCGCTCATCCTGCACTTCACCGAGGACGGGGCGCGGCTCAGCGGCGTGACCGCCGGCATCGCGAACCTGGACGGTGACGTCGAGCCGAACGGCGACCTGCTCCCGGCGGCCCAGGGCGTGCGCATCGGGGCGCCGCTCGCCGACGCCGTCGCCGCATTCCCCGATGGCACGTTCCTGCAGATCGTCTCGTCCGGCGAGGACTTCTATCAGTGGGCGACGAGGGAGGGCGGCGTGGTTCGCTTCCGCGCGGACCGCGACGCCGCGGATCCGGCGGCCGTCATCACCGGGATCACGGTGGAGGACGCGACGCTGACCCCGCCCCTCACCGTCGACTGACGCACGCTCTGCGTCGGGCCGCGGTCCCGCTCTGTCTTACTGACCGATCGTTCAGTTAGTATGGGCCGAGCGGGACCGCGGCGTCCCGTCCCCAGCGCGACGAGGAGGTCGGCGATGACGGATGTGACGACGGAGACGGCGGAGGCCGTGCAGCCCAATCGCGCCATGATGCAGCGCGACCGTGCGTCCGCGATGCTCGGGCTCACGGTCGAGCGCGACGACCCCGGTCATGCGGTCGTCTCGATGCGCGTGCGCGACGACATGACCAACGGCTTCCGCATCACCCACGGCGGGTTCGTGTTCGCGCTCGCCGACACGGCCTTCGCGATCGCCTGCAACGAGGACGACCGGGTCACGGTCGCGGCCGGAGCCGACATCGCCTTCCTCAAGCCGACCGTCGCCGGGCAGACCCTCACGGCCACGGCCGTGCGACGCACCCGCACCGGGCGCTCCGGCATCTACGACGTCACCGTGGTCGACGAGCAGGGCGACACCGTCGCCGAGTTCCGCGGCCGCTCCCGCACCACGCCCCAGACCCACTGACCCGCCGAAACCCGAGGAGCCCCCGTGTCGACGACGACCGCCCCCGCTTCCGCCCTCCGCCCGCCCGCCGCCGAGGAACTCGACCCCGAGGAGCGCCTGAGCCGTGCGGAGCTCGAGGCCCTTCAGCTGGAGCGGCTGCAACGGACCGTGCGCCACGCCTACGCGAACGTGCCGCTCTACACCCGCAAGTTCGACGAGGCGGGCGTGCACCCCGACGACATCCGGTCGCTCGACGACGTCCGCCGCCTGCCCTTCACGACGAAGGACGACCTGCGCGAGACCTACCCGTTCGGGATGTTCGCGGTGCCGATGGACGAGGTCGCCCGCATCCACGCCTCCAGCGGCACCACGGGCCGCCCGACCGTGGTCGGCTACACCCGGGGCGACCTCGACCGCTGGGGTTCGCTCGTGGCGCGGTCGCTGCGGGCCAGCGGCATCCGGCGGGGCATGAAGGTGCACAACGCCTACGGCTACGGCCTGTTCACGGGCGGCCTCGGAGCGCACGCGGGCATCGAGGCCCTGGGCGCCACGGTGATCCCGATGTCGGGCGGGCAGACGGCACGGCAGGTGCAGCTGATCCGCGACTTCGAGCCGGACGCCATCCTGTGCACGCCCAGCTACCTGCTCACGATCGCGGACGCGATGGCCGCGCAGGGCATCGACCCCCGGTCGACGTCGCTGAAGGTGGCGGTGCTCGGGGCCGAGCCGTGGACGAACGAGATGCGGCACGAGCTCGAGCAGCGCCTGGACCTCGACGCGCTCGACATCTTCGGGCTCAGCGAGGTGATGGGGCCCGGGGTCGGGAACGAGTGCCTGGAGACGAAGGACGGGCCGCACCTGTGGGAGGACCACTTCCTTCCCGAGGTGATCGACGGCGACACGCTCGAGGCGCTCCCCGACGGGGAACGCGGCGAGCTCGTGTTCACCTCGCTCACCAAGGAGGCGTTCCCGGTGATCCGCTACCGCACGCGTGACATCACGCGCCTGCTGCCGGGCACCGCGCGGCCGGGCATGCGGCGCATGGAGAAGGTGACGGGTCGCAACGACGACATGATCATCCTGCGCGGCGTGAACCTGTTCCCGACGCAGATCGAGGAGCTGGTGCTGGGCATCGAGCAGCTGACCCCGCACTTCATCCTGGAGCTGACGAAGGAGGGGCGGATGGACGCCCTGACCGTGCGCATCGAGCGTCACCCCGACCTCTCGGTGGACACGTGCGCGGCGGCGGCGAAGGTGCTGGCGCAGCGCATCAAGGTGTTCGTCGGGTCGACGGTCGCGGTGCGGCTGGAAGAGCCGGGTGCCCTGCCCCGCAGCGAGGGCAAGTACAAGCGCGTCTACGACCTGCGCTGACACGGCGCCGAGATCGCGCCGCCTGCACGGCGCGGGGGCGCCGCGATGGGAGACTGTGGGGGATGTCCGAGATGCAGACCACGCGGCGCGGCCGCCCCGGGTACGACCAGCAGGGGATACTCGACGTCGCGGTCGCCGCGTTCAACGAGCACGGCTACGACGCGACCTCGATCGGCAAGCTGGCCGAGCGCCTTGGCCTGTCGAAGTCGGCGATCTACCACCACTTCGCCTCGAAGGACGACATCCTCGACCGGGCGCTCGACGCTGCCCTCAGCGGCCTGGAGGCCGTTGTCGACGACCCGCTGCCGCTCACGGACGGCGGCCGGGCGCCCGACGCCGTCGCGCGCCTGGAGCACGTGCTGCGCGGCGCCGTGCACGTGCTCGTGTCGCAGCTGCCCGCCGTGACCCTGCTGCTGCGGGTGCGCGGGAACACCGACGTGGAGCGGCGCGCGCTCACGCGTCGTCGTGCGTTCGACCGGCGCATCACCGCGCTCGTCGGAGAGGCGCAGGCGGAGGGGTCGCTGCGCTCCGACATCGACGCGGCCGTCGTGGCCCGCCTCACGTTCGGCATGATCAACTCGATCGTCGAGTGGTATCGCCCCGGCGGGCGTGAGGGGGCGGACCGCCTCGCCGACGACGTGGTCGCCATCGCCCTCGACGGCCTGCGTCGCCGCTGAGGCGCCGGACACCCCGCCCGCCCGGCGCCTCGCGCTCTCACGCGGCGGCGAGCTCCTTCGCGACGAGGGTGAGCACGTCGTAGGTCGCGACGATCTCGTCGTCCTGGTTCTTCAGCACCGCATCCCACCGCACCTCGCCGTACTCGTCGGTCTCGCGCGGGGTGATCTGCTTGGCGGTGAGCTCGACCCGGATCTCGTCGCCGGGTGACACGGGCGTCACGAAGCGCAGGTTCTCCAGGCCGGAGTTGGCCAGCACGGGTCCCGGCGCCGGGTCGACGAACAGCCCAGCGGCCCACGACACCAGCAGGTAGCCGTGCGCGACCCGTCCGGGGAAGAACGGGTTCGCGGCCGCGGAGGCCTCGTCCATGTGCGCGTAGAAGGTGTCGCCCGTGAACGCCGCGAACGTCTCGATGTCGTCGAGGGTCACGGTGCGCGAGGGGCTTGCGACCTGATCGCCGATCCGCAGCTCGGACAGCGACTTGCGGAACGGATGCACGCCGTCGTTCGCCTCGAACGGGCGGGCCGTCGCGCCCTGATGCCACACGCCGGTGAGCGCGGTCATCATCTCGGGGGAGCCCTGCACGGCCGTCCGCTGCATGTGGTGCAGCACCGCGCGGATGCCGCCCAGCTCCTCGCCGCCGCCCGCCCTGCCCGGCCCGCCGTGCACGAGGTTGGGCAGGGGGGAGCCGTGACCGGTCGAGCTGCGCGCGTCGTCGCGGTCGAGGAACAGCACCCGGCCGTTGTAGGCGGCGATGCCGGCCGCCAGGGTCGTCGCGACCTCGGGGTCGTGGGTCGCGACACTGGTGACGAGGGAGCCGCCGCCGCGGGCCACGAGTTCCGACGCCTCGGCCAGCGACCGGTACCCGACGATGCTCGACACCGGGCCGAACGCCTCGATCTCGTTCACGGCGGGGCTGGTCGCGTCGGCGAAGCGCAGCAGCATCGGGGCGACGAAGGCGCCGTCGGGGGCGGTCGCCTCGCTGCCGTCGGCGTGACGCACCGCGGGGTCGTCGGTCGAGCCGATCACGAGCTCGCCGCCCCCCTCCTGCAGCCGTCGCACCTGGCGGCGCACCTCGTCGCGCTGTGCGAGGGAGGCGAGCGGGCCCATCGTGACGCCCTCGGCCCGCGGGTCGCCCACGACGATCCGCTGCTCCAGGCGCGCGCGCACGGCGGCGATCACGTCGTCAACCGCGTCCTCAGGCACGATGGCGCGGCGGATCGCGGTGCACTTCTGCCCGGCCTTCGAGGTCATCTCGGTCACGAGCTGCTTCACGTAGGCGTCGAACTCGGGGGTGCCGCTCACGGCGTCGGTGCCGAGGATCGACGCGTTGATCGAGTCGGTCTCGCTCGTGAAGCGCACACCGCCGGTCTGCACCGCGTCGTGCGCGCGCAGGCGCTCCGCGGTCGAGGCCGAGCCGGTGAACGCCACGAGGTCGCCCAGGCGCAGATGGTCGAACAGGTCAGGCACACTGCCCGACACCAGCTGCAGCGAGCCGTCGGGCAGCAGCCCGGACTCGACCATCACGCGCACCATCGCCTCGGTGAGGTAGCCGGTGGGCGTCGCGGGCTTCACGACCGTGGGCACCCCGGCGAGGAAGGCGGGCGCGAACTTCTCCAGCGACCCCCACACCGGGAAGTTGAAGGCGTTGATCTGCACGGCCACCCCGGGCAGGCGCGTGTAGATGTGGCGGCCGAGGAACGAGCCGTCGCGCGAGAGGTTCTCGACGGCGCCGTCGACGTAGACCTTCGCGTTGGGCAGCTCACGGCGGCCCTTGCTGGAGTAGGCGAAGAGCACGCCGATGCCGCCGTCGATGTCGACCCAGGAGTCCTGCGCCGTGGCACCCGTGCGGCTCGACAGCGCGTACAGCTCCTCCTTGCGTGCGGTGAGGGCGAGCGCGAGCTTCTTCAGCAGCACGGCCCGCTGGTGGAAGGTGAGCGCGCCGAGAGACCCCTGCCCGACCGTGCGCGCGTGGTCCAGGGCGGCGCCCAGGTCGAGCCCGGTCGTGGAGACGCGCGTGACCACCTCGCCCGTGGAGGCGTCGCGCACCTCGGTGGCCTCGGTGTCGGCGGACGGGGTCCACCACGCGCCCTGCACGTAGCTGGGGAGGATCTCGGTCATGGGGGTTCCCTTCATCAGTCGTCCCAGTCGTAGAAGCCGCGTCCGCTCTTGCGGCCGAGGTGGCCCTCGGCGACGAGACGGCGCAGCAGAGCGGGGGGTTCGAAGCGCGGGCCCAGGTGCGCGGCCAGGTACTCGGCGATGCCGAGCCGCACGTCGAGCCCCACGAGGTCGGTGAGCCGGAGCGGGCCCACCGGATGCTTGTAGCCGAGCGTCATGGCGGCGTCGATGTCGGCCGCCGAGGCGACGCCGTCCTCCAGCATCCGGATCGCCTCCAGGCCGAGCGCGACGCCCAGTCGTGAGGAGGCGAAGCCCGGCGCGTCGGCGACCACGATCGGCGTCTTGCCGAGGGCGTGCACCCAGCTGCGGGCCGCGTCGGTCAGGGCCGCGTCGGTCGCCGCGCCGCGCACGATCTCCACCAGGGTCGAGGCCGGCACCGGGTTGAAGAAGTGCAGGCCGAGGAAGCGCGCCGGGCGGTCGAGCACGGCGGCGAGCTCGTCGATCGCGATGGAGGAGGTGTTGGAGGCCAGGGCGGCGGCGGGGGAGAGCTGCGCCTCCACGCGGGTGAGCGCCTCGATCTTCAGGCTCAGGTCCTCCGGCACGGCCTCGACGACGAGGTCGCAGTCGGCGAAGAGGGCCGCGTCGGTGCCGGTCGCGAACCGTGCCCGATACGACGCGACCGTGTCGGTGGCGGAGCCGCGGGCGATCGAGGCGTCGACGGAGCCGAGCACGCGCGCGGACGCCGCCTCCGCCGCCGCGTCATCGCGTTCCACCACGGTCACGTGGGAGCCCGCGAGCAGGAAGGCGTGCGCGATGCCGGCGCCCATGCGCCCGCCGCCGAGCACGCCGACGCGCGCCGGGGCGGTGGGCGGGGCCGTCGCGGCGGCCGCGGAGGGGGACGGTGAGGTGGTCGTCATCGGTCTCTCCGCTCCAGGAAGGCGGTCATGCGGCGGAACTTCTCCGGGCTCTCGAAGAGCACGGACTGCTCCTCCAGGTCGACAGCGGGGTGCCGGTCGCGCGGGGCGCGCAGCACGCGCTTGGTCGCCATCGTGGCCGCGGGGTCGTTGCGGGCGATGCGGTCGGCCACGGCGTGGGCGGCGTCGAGCAGCTCGTCCGGCTCGTGCAGAGCGGAGACGATCCCGAGGCGCAGCGCCTCGTCGGCGAGCACCGTGCGACCGGTGAGCAGCAGCTCGGCGGCCCTGGCCTCACCCACGATCTCCTTCAGCCGCCACGATGCCCCGGCCGCGGCGATGATCCCGAGCCCGGTCTCGGGGTTGCCGATGCGGAGCGCGGGCGTGGCGAGGCGGATGTCCGCGGCGTAGGCGAGCTCGGCCCCACCGCCCAGGGCGTAGCCGTCGATCGCGGCGATCACGGGCATCGGCAGCTCCGCGAGGCGCACGAACGCGTGGGCGTTGATGCCGCGCAGCGCGTCGGCGGCGCGGCGCTCCCGCAGCTGGGCGATGTCGGCACCCGCGGCGAACACGCCCTCGGCCCCGGTGAGGATCAGCGTCTTCGGCGTCTCCTCCAGCTCCGCGCACAGGGCGTGCAGCGCGTCGATCGTGGCCTGGTTGATCGCGTTGCGCTTGTGCGGACGATTCAGGGTCGCGATCACCCGGTCCTCGCGGTGCTCGACCAGCAGCGGCGTCGCGGGCGGGGTCTCGGCGGTCGGCGCCGCGGTCATCGCACGGCCTCCAGGATCGTGGCCGCCCCCTGCCCGACGCCGACGCACATCGTCGCCAGGCCGTACTGCGAGCCCTCACGCTCCATGCGGCCCATCAGCGTGACCAGCAGCCGCGAGCCCGAGGAGCCGAGGGGGTGGCCCAGCGCGATGGCTCCGCCGTCGGCGTTCACCCGGTCCTCGTCGAGCCCGAGGCGGCGGATGCACGCGAGCGACTGCGACGCGAAGGCCTCGTTCAGCTCGATCGACCCCAGGTCGTCCAGCGACAGCCCCGAACGGTGCAGCGCCTTCTCGGTCGCGGGCACCGGCCCGAGCCCCATGACCTCGGGGGCGAGTCCGGCCGAGGTGCCCACCACGATGCGCGCGCGGGGCGTGAGGCCGTAGCGCTCCACGGCCGCGGCGCTCGCCACCAGCACCGCGGACGCGCCGTCGTTGAGGGCGCTGGAGTTGCCCGCGGTCACGACCTCGCCGCCCGCGACCACGGGGCGCAGCCGGGCCAGGACCTCGAGGGTCGTGTCGGGGCGGGGGCCCTCGTCGACGAGCACCTCGCCGTCGCGCACGGGCACGCCGACGATCTCGGGGGCGAAGCGGCCGGCGCTGATCGCGGCGGCGGCGCGCTGCTGCGACCGCACGGCGAACGCGTCGGCCTCCGCGCGCGTGATGCCGTCGACGCGGGCGACCTCTTCTGCGGTCTCCGGCATCGTGAACGTGGCCTTGTCGCGCGCGAGCAGTCGCGGGTTGGGGAAGCGCCAGCCGATCGAGGTGTCGAACGCGGCTCCGGGCTTGGCCCAGGCCTTCTCGGGCTTCGCCTGCACCCAGGGCGCGCGGGTCATCGACTCCACGCCGCCCGCCACGATGAGGTCGGCGTCGCCGGCGCGGATCGCCTGGGCGGCCATGGTCACGGCCGACATGCCGGAGGCGCAGAGCCGGTTGACGGTGATGCCGGGCACCGTGTCGGGGAGCCCCGCGAGGAGCACCGCCATCCGGGCGACGTTGCGGTTGTCCTCACCGGCCTGGTTCGCCGCGCCGAGGATGACCTCGTCGAGTTCCGCGGTCGCGGGGGCGAGCCCGGCGCGCCGTACGGCTTCGCCGACGACGAGGGCGGCCAGATCGTCGGGGCGGACCGTGGCGAGGGTGCCGCCGTAGCGCCCGACCGGCGTGCGCACGCCTCCGACGAGATAGGCCTCTGGCATGCGGATCTCCTGACATCGTCGTCCTGCGGGTGGTCCGGGGAGCGGCCGGCCGTGAATTACTGACCGATCGTAAGGTAATTATGGCACAGGCGCACGGCCGGCCGCGATCCCGGATCCCGCGCGTCAGACGGAGAGGTCGACGCCCTTCGTCTCCTTCACCAGTGACACCCCGATGAGCGAGATGACCGAGGCGATGGCGATGTAGAGGCCGATCGTCCACGCCGCGTGGAACTGGTTCAGCAGCGACTCCGCGATCATCGGCGCGAACGCCCCGCCGAGGATCGCGCCCAGCGCGTAGCCGATCGAGACGCCCGAGTAGCGCACGTTCGCCGGGAACATCTCGGCGTACAGCGCTGCCTGCGGGCCGTACGACAGCCCGAGGGCGAACGTCATCACGAACAGCGCCACGAAGTACCAGACGATGTTCGCGGTGTCGATCAGGAACCACATCGGGATCGCCCACACCGCCAGGGCGACGTAACCGATCTGGAAGGTGCGGATGCGCCCGAGGCGGTCGGAGAGGTGCCCGCCCCACAGCGTGAAGATCAGCCAGCCGAACGAGGCGAGCGTGGTCGCCAGGAGCACGGGCGGACGCTCCATCCCCAGCGCGGTGACCGCGTAGGTGGCGAAGAACGCGATGAGCAGGTAGCCGGCGGCGTTGTTCGCGATGAAGATGACGGCCGTCAGCACGACCTGCTTGGTGTTCGAGCGGAACAGCTGCCCGAGCGGGGCCGAGGCCTCCTTGCGGCGGCGGCGCAGGTCTTCGAACACGGGGCTCTCGTCGACCGCGCGGCGGATCACGTAGCCGACCGCGATCAGCACGATCGACAGCATGAACGGGATGCGCCAGCCCCACTCCAGGAACGCCTCGGGCGACATCGAGGAGGTGAGCGCCCACAGCGTGAACGTCGCCAGGATCATGCCGACCGGCACGCCGATCTGCGGGAAGGCGCCGAACAGGCCGCGCCGGCCCGTCGGCGCGTGCTCGACGGCCATCAGGGCGGCGCCACCCCACTCGCCGCCCGCGGAGAAGCCCTGCAGGATGCGGAGGAGGATGAGGAGGATCGGCGCGGCGACACCGATCGCCGCGTACGTCGGCAGCAGGCCGATCAGCGAGGTGGACAGGCCCATCATGACGAGCGTGAAGACGAGCATCTTCTTACGGCCGAGCTTGTCACCCAGGTGTCCGGCGACGATCGCGCCGAGCGGGCGGAACAGGAACGAGATGCCGATCGTGGCGAACGACAGCACCTGGGCGAGCCCGGGGCTGGACTCCGCGATCGGGGCGAGGAAGAGCGGCGCGAGCACGAGGCCGGCGGCCTGTGCGTAGATGAAGAAGTCGTACCACTCGATCGAGGTGCCCACGAGGGTGCCCGCGAGCACCCGGCGCTCTTCGGCGGGCATCCTTCCGGTGGACGAGGCGGCAGCGGTGGCTGAGGTCATGCGAACTCCGTTGTTCTGCGTCGGGTCGGGCGGCGCGGGGGACGCCGTCGATTACTTACCGAATGATCGGTCAGTAATCGCCGAGCGTAGCGCATCGTCCGCCGCGCCACGAGAGTGCGCAGCAGGTTGCGGCCTCAGATCCTCCCGAACGCACGCAGCGGATGCTCGATCAGCTCCGTCACCCGGCGCAGGAACCCGGCCGCATAACCGCCGTCGCAGACCCGGTGATCGAACACGAGCGACAGCTGGGCGATCCGCCGCGGCACGATCGCTCCCTCCACGACCCACGGGCGTTCGATGATGCGACCGATGCCGAGGATCGCGACATCCGGATGGTTGATGATCGCCGCGGAGCCGTCGACCCCCAGGCCGCCGTAGTTGTTGAGCGTGAAGGTCGAGCCGCGCAGGCGCTCGGGCGGCATGGACCCGGAGCGGGCGGTCGCGGCCAGTTCGCGCAGCGCCGTGTCGAGCTGGGCCACCGTGAGCGCGTGCGCCCGCGGGACCACCGGCACCAGGAGGCCGCGCTCGGTGTCGGCCGCGACGCCCAGGTTCACGCCGTCGAACGAGATCAGCTCGCCGCCGTCCTCGCTCAGCCGCGACGCGAGGACCGGATAGTCCTCCAGCGCCAGCAGCACGAACCTCGCCAGCAGTGCCGTGATCGACGGCGGCCGCTCGCCCTCCGGGGCCATCTGCCCGCGGAGGTCCCACAGTTCCGTCGCATCCACGTCGACCCAGACCGTGGCCTCGGGGATCTCGGA
Source organism: Microbacterium sp. K35 (assembly GCF_004794375.1). Taxonomy (NCBI): domain Bacteria; kingdom Bacillati; phylum Actinomycetota; class Actinomycetes; order Micrococcales; family Microbacteriaceae; genus Microbacterium; species Microbacterium sp. K35. Next base: position 11,273 of record NZ_SSDM01000064.1, read on the forward strand.
GCGGCTGCGCGCGAGCTTCGCGCTCACGGCGCGCCGCAGCGGCGACAGGCGCTCGCGGGACCGCACGGGGAGGCCGTCGAGCTCGCCGGGGCGGTCCC
>NZ_SSDM01000006.1:0-551 GCF_004794375.1 Microbacterium sp. K35
CCGCGGGCGGTTACGCCGGCGAGATCGGCCACTCGCCCATCGCCGACGGCCCGGCCTGCCCGTGCGGCGCGCGCGGCTGCCTGGAGGCCGTCGCCTCGGCCGGTGCGATCGCCCGGCGCTATCGGGAGGCCACCGGGGTCGTGCCCGACGGCGCGAAAGACGTGATCGCCAGGGCGGCCGCGGGTGACGAGGTCGCCGCCGCGATCTGGGACTCCGCGCTCGACGCGCTCACGATGTCGCTCGCGCAGCTCACCGCGGTGGTCGCCCCCGAGGCCGTGGTGATCGGCGGCGGGCTCTCGCGCGCCGGAGGAGCACTGTTCGACGAGCTGCGGCGCCGCCTGGCCGCGCGTCTCAGCTTCCACCGGCTGCCGGTGCTCGTGCCCGCCGAGCTCTCCGGCAACGCGGGTCTGATCGGTGCGGCCCTGCGGGCCAGGGAGCTGACGTGATCCTCACCGTCACGCCCAACCCCGCGCTCGACCTGACCTGGCGCGTCGACCGGCTCGTGGAGGGCGGCACGCACCGCGCCGACGCGGGGGCCGCGCGCGCGGGCG
>NZ_SSDM01000065.1:0-2335 GCF_004794375.1 Microbacterium sp. K35
ATGCCGCAGCGCGGCGTAGCGACCCTCGCGCACGGCGGCGGCATGCGGCCCGTGCAGCCAGTGGCCGTCCCAGAGCTCGGGCGGGAGCGCGTCGAGGAGGGGAGTCGTGACGGCGTCGAGGTCGAGGAGCGGGACGCCGAGCTCGGCGGCGAGGGCGCGGCCGAGGGTGGTCTTGCCGCTTCCCGCGACCCCGGCCACGACGACCACGCGGGCGTCCGACGGTTGACAGGTCTCGGTCATACCCCCACCATAGAAGAGAAAGACACCGGTGTCATGGTTGATTTTCCGCGGATCATCGGTTTCTGCCCACGAGAAGAGGAACCCATGCTCACCCGCACCGTCGCCAACCCGCTCACGACGCTCGAACGCCGTGCCCTGCAGTCCCTCTCCACCCCCGACGGCGGCATGCTCATCGTCGCCGCCGACCAGCGCAACGGCATGAAGGCCGCCATCCCCGACGCACCGGGCGGCCCCGACGCCATCACCCGCGAAGAGCTGTCGGCGGTGAAGGCCGACCTCGTGCGCCACCTGGCCGTGCACGCGCCGGCCATCCTGCTCGACCCCGAGGTCGCCCTGCCGGCCGTCGTCGACGACGGCGTGCTCGACCGCGACACCGCCCTCGTGGTGGGCCTCGACGCGTCCGGCTTCGAGACCGTCGACGGTCTGCGCTACACGCGCTTCGTGCCCGGCGTCACCCCGCGCACGGTGCGCGAGCTCGGCGGCGGGGTCGCCAAGATGCTCTATTACACGCGGCCCGACCGGCAGGGGCGCGACTCCCGCGTCGCCGACGAGATGCGCGCGCTCATCGCCGAGTGCGAGGCGGAGGGACTCCTGCTGATCGTCGAGCTGCTCACCTACCGCCTCGACGACGAGACCGAGGAGGAGTACGCGGACGCCTTCCCGGCGCTCGTCGCCGAGGGGGCCGCGCTCGCCGTCGCGGCCGGTGCGAAGATCCTCAAGCTGCAGTACCCGGGATCCGCCGAGGCCAGCGCCGCGGTGACCGAGGCGGCCCAGGGGGTGCCGTGGGCCGTGCTGTCGGCCGGGGTCGACCACGAGACCTTCATCGGTCAGGTCACCACGGCGGTCGCGAACGGGGCGGCGGGAGCGATGGCCGGACGCTCGCTGTGGAAGGACAGCCTCTCGTACGACGCCGCCCGCCGCGAGGAACTGCTGACGACCCGCGCGCTGCCGCGACTGCGCGAGCTGGCCGCCGCCGTCGACGGGCGCGGCTGAGCGCGGCGCGGCCGGTAGGGTGGCCGGAGGCTGCCCCGCCCCGGGGGCGAGGAGGTACCTGTGACGACCATGCGTGACGTCGCCGCGCGCGCGGGCGTGAGCACCAAGACGGTCTCGCGCGTGTTCAACGACGACCCGCACGTGCTGCCGCACACCAGGGCCCTGGTCGAGCAGGCCATGCGCGAGCTCAACTACGTCCCCAACGTGCTGGCCACCACCTTCCGCGCCGGGCGGACCTCGGTCATCGGGGTCGCGGTGCCCGACATCGTCGACCCGTTCTTCGCCTCGATCGCCCGCGCCATCGAAGACGTCGCGCGCGGGCGCGGACTGTCCACGCTCGTCACGAGTCTGGGGTCCGACCCGGAGGGGGAGCGTCCGGCGATCGAGTCGATGCTCGGCCGGCAGCTGTCGGGACTGGTGATCGCCCCGGTCGGGGTCGACCACTCCTGGTTGGAACGGTGGCGCGAGCACACGCCGATCGTGTTCGTCGACCGGGCGCCCGTCGGCCTCGACGCCGACACGTTCGTCGAGGCCGACGAGCGCGGGGCCGTGGCGGCGGTGCAGCACCTGATCGGCCACGGGCACCGGCGGATCGCCTACGTCGGCGACGCCGTGCACCTGTCCACCGAGGCGAACCGGCTGGAGGGCTGGCGACGCGGGCTCGCGGAGGCGGGGATCACGGCCGACGAGGGGCTGGTGCGGTCCGGCGTCTCGGATCGGGAGGCGGCGCGGCAGGCGGTGGCGCAGCTGCGGGCCCTCGACGACCCGCCCACCGCCCTCTTCTCGGCCAACGCGCGGTGCTCGATGGCGCTCGCCGCGGCGCTGCGCGACGAGCCCCTCGCGATCGTCGGCTTCGGCGACTTCCCGATGGCCGACGTTCTGACGCCGGCGCTCACCGTGATCGACCAGGACCCGTATCGCCTGGGCACGCTCGCCGCGGAGCGCATCTTCGACCGGCTCGGCGGTGCGGAGCCCGCAGGGCCGGCGGTCGCGGTGATCGACGTCGACCTGGTCGAGCGCGAGTCGTGCCGCACCGGGGCCGCCCCGGTCTGAGCCGCTCGACCCGCGGTCAGCCCAGGGCGGCGATGCTCGCGCGGGCTGA
>NZ_SSDM01000066.1:0-2388 GCF_004794375.1 Microbacterium sp. K35
GACCGAGGTCGCCCGCCACGCGGCCTCGGTCTCCTGGATCTCGACCCTCGCGATCCACGACCCCGCCGCCCTGCGCATCGCCGTCGACAACGTGCGACGGTTCCACGCCGCCGGGGGCACCGTGCTCTACGGCACCGACATGGGCAACGGCCCCACCCCGGTCGACCTCCACCCCGCCGAGCTCGACGCCCTCCGCCGCGCCGGGCTCGACGACGCCGCCCTGCTGCGCGCCCTCGCCCCCGTGGACCCGCGGCAGCCCGGCGCGCTGCTGCTCCTGCTCCCGGACGGCTCGACCGATCCGTTCGACGCCCGCCCGCTGACCGCCGCCGACCTGAAGGTGTGACATGACCGACCGTTCCTCCGACGCCGCCCTGCTCGACGCCGCCCGTGCCCTCGACGCGGCCGACCCGCTCGCCGCGCACCTCGACGCGTTCGCCGAGGCGCCGGGGGTCACGGCCTACCTCGACGGGAACTCCCTCGGCCGCCCCCTGCGGGACATGCCGGAGAAGCTCGCCGCGTTCGTTCACGAGGACTGGGGCACCCGGCTCATCCGCTCGTGGGACGAGCAGTGGATGGCGCTGCCGATGCGCCTGGGCGACCGCATCGGCGAGGTCGCGCTCGGGGCGGCCGCCGGGCAGACCGTGGTGGCCGACTCGACCAGCGTGCTCATCTACAAGCTCATGCGCGCCGCGGCCGCCGCCGACCCCGCCCGCACGGAGCTCGTGATCGAGACGGGCAACTTCCCCACCGACCGGTTCCTCGCCGAGGGCGTCGCCGCCGAGACGGGGCTGACCATCCGCTGGCTGGAACCCGACCCGGTGCACGGCGTGACGGTGGACGACGTGACGGCCGCGGTGTCCGACCGCACCGCGCTCGTGTCGCTCAGCCACGTGGACTACCGCTCGGGCGCGCTGGCGGACATGCCGGGCATCACGGCGGCGGCGCACGAGGCGGGGGCGCTCATGATGTGGGACCTGTGCCACTCGGCCGGCGTCGTGCCGATGCAGCTGGACGCGTGGGGCGTCGACCTCGCGGTCGGCTGCACCTACAAGTACCTGAACGGCGGCCCGGGCTCCCCCGCGTTCGCCTACCTCCGCCACGGGCTGCAGGGCGTGCTCCGGCAGCCGATCCACGGGTGGTGGAGCGCGGAGGACATCTTCGCGATGGGGCCGGAGTACGTGCCGAGCGGCGACATCCGGCAGCTGCTCAGCGGCACGCCGCCCGTCACCTCGATGCTCGCGATGCAGGGGATGCTCGACCTGATCGAGCAGTCGACGATCGCGGGGGTGCGGGCCAAGTCGCAGTCGCTGACCGATCTCGCGGTGCGCGCGTACGACGAGGTGCTCGCCCCGCTCGGCGTGCGGCTGCTGAGCCCCCGCGACTCCGCGCGACGCGGCGGGCATGTGACGATCGGCCACCCCGACTTCCGCGACGTCACCCGCCGGCTCTGGGCGGACGGCATCATCCCCGACTTCCGCTTCCCCGACGGCATCCGCCTCGGACTCTCCCCGCTCAGCACCTCGCACGTCGAGACGATCACGGGCGTGCTGGCCGTGCGCGACGCCCTGGAGTCCGATGACGACTGAGGCGGCGGCGACCGCCGTGCGCGACGACATCGATGCCCGCCCCGGCAGCACGGCGTCGCTGCTGCGGACGCTGATCGGGCTGTATCTGCGGCGCCTCGGCGGCTGGATCTCCGCCGCGCATCTCGTGCACCTCGCGGGCGAGCTGGGGATCCCGGCCGCCCAGGCCCGCACGGGCGTGACGCGCCTGAAGCAGAAGGGGCTGCTGCTGGCCGAGCGCGGCGAGACCGCGGGATACCGCCTGAACCCGGAGGCGCTGCCCATGCTGGAGCGCGGCGACCGGCGCATCTTCACCATGCGGCAGATGGGCGACACCGACCTGTGGTGCCTGGTGTCGTTCTCGATCCCGGAGAGCGCCCGCAGCGTGCGGCATCAGCTGCGTCGCCGGCTGCAGTGGATCGGCGCGGGCGTGGTGTCGCCCGCCCTGTGGATCTGCCCCGGTCACCTGCGCGACGAGGCGACGCAGATCCTGGAAGAGCTCGGCGCGCGGCAGTGGGCGACGCTGTTCGACGCCGTGGCCCCCGCTCCCGCCGGCACCCTCGTGGAGGCGGCAGCGCAGTGGTGGGACCTGGGTGCGCTGCGGACGGAGCACCTCGCCTTCCAGGCGTCGCTCAGCACGCTGCCGCCCGAGCCGTTCGCCGCGTATGTGCACCTGCTCGACCGGTGGCGCGTGCTGCCCTACACCGACCCCGGGCTGCCCGCGTCGATGCTGCCGGCGGACTGGCCCGGCGCCCGCAGCGTGGAGCGCTTCACGGCGCTGTCGGCCGAGCTGTCCGCGCCGGTCGTGGCCTACCCCGAGGTCCAG
>NZ_SSDM01000067.1:0-4765 GCF_004794375.1 Microbacterium sp. K35
AGGCGGGCCAGGGCGGGATGGCCGGTGAACAGCGGCAGGGTGAGGAGGTACCGGCCGTCGAGCCCGCGGTCGGCGGCGGCGCGGGCGGCCGCGGAGAGCTCGCCCTGGCTGAGGCCGTCGAGCTCGGCCGCGGAGTCGAACACCACGGCGAGGTCGTTCGTGTCGCCCAGCAGGTTGCGCTCGAAGGTGTTGGTGAGCACGGAGAGCCGCTGGTTGAGGGCCGTGAGCTCGGCTTTGGCCGCGTCGTCGAGGCCCGCGCCCGCGTGCGTCATCTCGCGGTGGTACCGCTCCACCAGGTAGCGCTGCTCGGGGTCGAGGGGCAGAGCATGGCGCTGCTCGTGCACGCGTTCGACGCGCCAGAAGAGGGCCGCGTCGAGGGTGATCGCGTCCTGGTGCGCGGCCATGAGCGGCGCGAGCTGCTCGTCGATCTCCTGGATCTCCGGTGTCGCGTCGGCCGAGCTGACCGTGTAGAACGTGTGCGCCACGCGGTCGAGCAGCTCCCCGGACCGCTCGAGCGCCTCGATCGTGTTCTCGAACGTGGGCATCGATCGCACCCGCGTGATGTTCGCGACCTCGGCGAGCTGCGCCGCGAACCCGGCCTGGAACGCCGGGAGGTAGTGCTCGGCGCGGATCGCCCGGTAGTCCGGCAGTCCGAAGGGAAGGGACGACGGCTGGAGGAGCGGGTTCGTGGCGTCGGTCATTCCCCGAGCCTAACGACCCGTGCCGAGCGCATCGTCGGCCTCGGTGCGCAGCCCGACCATCACGGCGCGCAGCGCGTCGACGACCACGCGGACGGACCGCCGGCGCAGGTTCTCCGGCCGCGCCAGGACGTCGATCATGCGGTGCGTGCTCACGCCACGCAGCGGGATGCGCACGATGTCACGGTCGTCGACGCTGCGCGACGTGAAGCGCGGCAGCATGCCGAGCACCCCGCCCGCGGCGACGACGGCGGACACGGCGCCGTAGTCGTTGATGCGGTGGAGCACGTCGACCGGGCGCCCCGCGACGGCCGACACGGCGCGCAGCACGTCGTCGGGGGAGTAGCCGGTGCGGCTGGTCACCCAGCGCTCTGCCGCCACGTCGGCGGGCTTCAGGCTCGACCGCGTGGCGAGGGGATGATCGGCGGCGACCGCCACGTCGAGCGGCTCGCGCACGAGCGTGACACTGCGCACACCCGCCGTTGGCCACGGATCGGAGTGCTCCATGCGATGCGCGAGCACCAGGTCGTACCGGGAGGTGAGGGCGGGGAACTCGCTCTGGGCGACATCTTCGTCGGTGAGCTGCACGGTGGGCGCGGCATCCAGCGCGGACAGCTCACGCAGCAGCGGCCCGAACAGCGCCTGCCCGACGCTGTGGAAGCCGCTGAGGCTCACCACGCCCGTCGCCGCCTCCTCGAAGTCGTCGAGGGCGTGCCTCGCGGCGGCCATCGCGTCGATCGCCTCGGTGCCCGCCGCGGCCAGGACCTCTCCGGCCGCAGTGAGCACGAGCGAGCGTCCCTCGCGACGGGTGAGCGGTGTGGGGAACGCCCGCTGGAGGGCGGCGAGCTGCTGCGACACCGCGGACGGCGTGACGCGCAGGGCCTCGGCGACCGCGGTCACACTCCCGAGGGCGCCGAGCTCGCGGAGGATCTGCAACTGGTGGAGCTCCATCGCGATAGTTTAGCCAGAACTACAGGGACGATGCAGGATCTGCCGATTGTTCTACAGCGATGGATGCGCTGAGATCGAAGACATGAAGGCTTTGTTCAAGGAGGAGCCGGGCGCCGGACTCACCCTCGTCGACCGCCCCGAACCGACGGCCGGACCGGGAGACGTGGTCATCCGCGTGCTGCGGACGGGTATCTGCGGCACCGACCTGCACATCCACCGCTGGGACGACTGGGCGGCCTCCGCCATCTCGACCCCGCTCATCCCCGGACACGAGTTCTACGGGGAGGTCGTGGAGGTCGGGCCCCTGGTGCACGACATCGTCGTCGGGGACCGCGTCTCCGGAGAGGGGCACATCGTGTGCGGCACCTGCCGGAACTGTCGCGCGGGGCGCCGGCAGATGTGCATCCGCACGATCGGTCTCGGGCTGCAGCGCGACGGGGCGTTCGCGGAGTACCTGTCGCTGCCTGCCGCGAACGTCTGGGTGCACCACGCCGACGTGACCCCGGAACTCGGGGCCGTCTTCGACCCCCTCGGCAACGCCGTGCACACGGCCCTGACGTATCCGCTGGTCGGTGAGGACGTGCTGGTGACCGGGTGCGGCCCGATCGGCCTCATGGCGATCGCGGTGGCGCGGCACGCCGGTGCGCGTTTCATCGCCGCGACCGATGTGAGCGCACCGCGGTTGGAGATGGCGCGGCGCATGGGCGCGGACGAGGTGGTCGACGTGTCGCAGCGCGACGTGCGCGACGCCCAGCGCGTGCTCGGCATGCGCGAGGGCTTCGACATCGGCTTCGAGATGAGCGGCGCGGCGTCGGCCCTCCCGGCCATGATCGACAACATGAACCACGGCGGACGGATCGCGATGCTCGGGCTGCCGAGCGCCGGCTTCGAGATCGACTGGGGCAAGCTCGTCACGCACATGCTCACGATCAAGGGCATCTACGGCCGCGAGATGTTCGAGACGTGGAACGCCATGGGCGCGATGCTGCAGACCAGCGCCGCGCTGCGCGAGGCGATCGGCCGCGTGATCGCCGACGTCGTGCCGGCGCGCGAGTGGGAGCGCGGCTTCGCGGCCGCGGAATCGGCGGGAACGGGCAAGATCATCCTCGACTGGACGGAGCTGTGATGTACGGAGACTTCAAGACTCATGTGGCGGCGGAGCTCGCCGGGATCGAGGAGGCCGGGCTCACCAAGCGCGAGCGCGGCATCCGCGGACCGCAGAGCGCGGAGATCACGGCCGACGGGACGCCCGTGCTGAACTTCTGCGCCAACAACTACCTCGGCCTCGCGGACGACCCCCGGATCCTCGCGTCGGCCACCGCCGCGCTGCAGGAGTGGGGATACGGGCTCGCGAGCGTCCGCTTCATCTGCGGCACCCAGGAGCAGCATCTGGAGCTGGAGCGGCGCCTGGCGGACTTCCTCGGGACGGACGACGCGATCCTCTACTCGTCGTGCTTCGACGCGAACGGCGGGGTGTTCGAGACGCTCTTCTCGGCGGAGGACGCGATCATCTCGGACGAGCTCAACCACGCGTCGATCATCGACGGGATCCGGCTCTCCAAGGCGCGGCGCCTGCGCTACCGCAACCGCGACATGGCCGACCTGGAGGAGCAGCTGCGGGCGGCGGCCGATGCCCGGTTCCGGGTGGTCGTGACCGACGGCGTGTTCTCGATGGACGGCTACATCGCGCCGCTGGCCGAGATCTGCGACCTCGCCGAGCGGTATGACGCGCTGGTGTTCGTGGACGATTCCCACGCCGTCGGGTTCGTGGGCGAGCACGGCCGCGGCACTCCGGAGCTGTGCGGGGTGTCGGACCGCGTCGACATCTACACCGGCACGTTCGGCAAGGCGCTCGGCGGCGCCTCGGGCGGGTACGTGGCCTCCCACGCCGACATCGTGGCGCTGCTGCGACAGCGGTCGCGCCCCTACCTGTTCTCGAACACGCTGGCCCCCGCGATCGTGGCGGGAACCCTGACGGCGCTCGACCTCGTCGAGGGATCCGCCGAGCTGCGGGCGCGACTGCGCGAGAACGCGGCGCTGTTCCGGCGCCGGATGACCGAGGAGGGGTTCGAGCTGCTGCCGGGGGAGCACCCGATCGTCCCGGTGATGTTCGGCGATGCGGCGAAGACGGCGCGGATCGCCCAGGCCATGCAGGAGCGGGGCATCTACGTGACCGCGTTCAGCTTCCCCGTCGTCCCGCGCGGGCTCGCGCGCATCCGCGTGCAGCTGTCCGCCGCGCACACGCCGGAGCAGGTGGAGGAGTGCGTCGCCGCGTTCGTGGCGGCGCGTGACGCGGTGGGCTGACGGGAGCGGATCCGGATGCAAAGAAACTCTTGCAAAGAATCGTTTGCAAGGGTATCTTTGCACTCATGACCGAACAGACCCAGGTGCGAACGCTCGACGCCGGAGCGCTGAAGGCCCTCGCCCACCCGCTTCGCGTGAAGATCTTCGACCTGCTCGCCTCGCGCGGCCCCCAGACCGCGAGCTCCCTCGCCGCGCTCGTGGGGGAGACCTCGGGTTCCACGAGCTATCACCTGCGCGCCCTCGCCGCGCACGACCTCATCCGCGAGGTCGAGGGCCGCGGCACCGCTAGAGAGCGCTGGTGGGAGCGGCCGAAGGGGCGCATCGACGTGCCGGGCCCGGACGACATGACCTCGCCCGCGAACCGCGCCGCCGCGCAGATCGTGACCTCCGAGTTCTTCCGGCTGCGGCACGAGACGCTGATGTCGTACCTGAACCGACCGGCGTCCGAGGTTCCCGACGGGTGGGGTGACGTGGGCATCACGCTCACCACGCACCTTGACGTGACCCCCGCCCAGGCACTCGCCCTGCGCTCGGAGCTGGAGGCCGTCATCGAGTCGGCGATCGAGCGGTACCGCGGCCAGACCGGGCCGGACGTGCGGCGGGTGTCGGTGCGCGCCGAGCTGTTCGACCTGCCGACGCCGCCGTCCGCGGCGGGTGCGGCCGAGCCGGAGTCCGCATCATGACCGCCGCCACGCTGCACCTCTCCGCCCCCACGCGCACGGAGCGGGGGCTGCTGCGCCTCGCCGACCGCCTCACCGGACTCGTCGAGCATCGCGTGGCCGAGCGCGCGCGGCGCCGCCAGCTCGCGCTCG
>NZ_SSDM01000068.1:0-3556 GCF_004794375.1 Microbacterium sp. K35
CCGCATGAGGTCATCCACGTCGGCGGCCCGGCGGAGGACGCCCTCGGCGCCCTGGTCGGGCTGAAGCTCCGCCCCCGGCGGATGAGGGAGGCCTCGGCGATGTGGCAGGCCGTGACCGACGCGGTCGGCGTGGCCGCGCGCGACTCCCTGTGGGACTACCCCGACCTCATGCCGAGCGCCGAGGACATCGACGACCCCACGGCTCTCATCGCGCGGCTCCAGGCCGCCGAGCGCGGCGAGCAGCCCGTGGCCGACGAGTTCGATGAGGCGCTCGCCCGTCTGCTCGACGGCGACGACTTCTCCGGCGAGGAGGAGGGGCGCGACTCGACCTCCGCCGACGGCACGGAGGAGCGCGACGACCGCGATCAGGACGGCGATGCGGCACCGGAGGGCGACCGCCCGGTCTGAGCCCGCCCGCCGTGGCGCGACCGTCGCGGCACTCCTCCTCCCCGAGCGCGGGCACCCGCCCGAGTTGTCCACCGATGCGCACGCGTGCTCTCCGCGCACGGACGGTCCGCACGAGAATCGGACGGATGCCACTCACCCCGCCCACCCTCACCCGCCTCGACCCGGCGCGACCGCTGCTGTGGCGCGACGCCACCACGCTGCAACTCGGCGACGACGGGACCCTCCGCCTTCCCGCGGAGCAGTCCTGGGTGGAGCCGCTCCTCAGCCGTATGCGCCGCGGATTCCGGCGCAGCGCGTTCGACGTGATCGCCCATGCGGCGGGCGCCCCCTGGGACGACGCCCGACGGCTGCTCGCCCTCGTCGACCCCGCACTCACCGACGACCCGTCCCCCCTCCGGGCCGTCTGGACGAGCAGCCTCGGTCTCACGGATCCGCGGGCCGAAGGACGACTGCGGGAGGCCCTGGCCGACGAAGGCGTTCCGGCGGGCGCTCCGGATCAGGCGGATGCCGTCGCGGTCGTGCTGGTACCGGGAGCGGCAGCGGCCGTGCAGTTCGCCGTGCACCTGCGCGAGGACCGCCCGCACCTGCCCCTGGCCTTCGAGCCCGGACGCGTGACCGTGGGACCGCTGGTGATTCCTGGCGAGACGCCCTGTCTCAGCTGCCGCGACATCGAGGACACCGAGCGCGACCCCGCGTGGCCCCTCGTGCACAGTCAGCTGATCGGGCGCGACCCCGGGCGCATCCCCGCGTCGCGAGTCGGCGAAGCCGCTCGACTCACGGCCGTCCTGCTCGCCTCGTCCGACCCCGCCCGGCTCGTGCGGGTCAGCGCCGACGGGCGGCGCGTGTGGCGTTCGGTGTCGTTTCGCGCAGAATGCCTGTGCCGCGAGCCGTCGTCCCCATCTCGGCCAGGAACCGCGACGGTGCCCGCTCCCCTCGACCTGCCGATCGCGACCAGGAGATCTCCAGCGTTCGCGCGGCCCGCGTGACGCCCACATACGCCAGCCGCCTCTCCTCGTCGATCGCCTCGAACGTCGTGGCGTAGGAGATCGGCAGCGCGCCCTCCGCCCAGCCCGCGAGGTACACGTGCGGCCACTCGAGGCCCTTCGCCGCATGCAGCGTGGACAGGGTCACGGTGCGCAGCGTCGGCTCGTGCTGGTCCTTCGCCCGCGCCATCAGCGCGTCACTGAACGACCGCAGCGTCTCGTCCGGTCCCGCCTCCTCCGCCAGGCGCAGGATCGCCCGGCGCGCCTCCCAGCCGTCGCGCTGCGCACCACCCGCGGCGGGCGGCTCCTCCGTCAGACCCAGCTCCTTCAGCACGCGGCGGACACCGGGCAGGAAGCCATGCTCGGTCGGGGCCACGGCCGCGGCCCGCAGTGCGAGGATCGCCTGCCGCACCTCCGGCATCGCGAAGAACCGGGTGCCGCCGAGCACCGAGGTGGCGATGCCCTCCGCGGCGAGCGCCTGCTGCAGCACGGCCGACTGGGCGTGGGCGCGGTACAGCACCGCGATCTCGGCGGGCGAGGCTCCGGCCGCGATCCGGGCAGCGACACCGGCCGCGATGCCCGCCGCCTCGTCGGACTCCGAGTCGTACGCCGTGACGGTCGGGGCATCCGCAGTGAACTGCTCGCGGGCCGGGACGAGCTCGAGTGCGCCGGGTCGACCCCGCATCAACGCATTGGCCGCCGTCAGGATGGGCTCCTGCGACCGGTAGTTGGTCTCCAGTCGCACGACCGTGGCATCCGGGTGGCGGCGCTCGAACTCGAGCAGGAACCGCTGCTCGGCGCCCGCGAAGGAGTAGATCGTCTGGCTTGCGTCGCCCACCACGCAGATATCGCGGCGGTCGCCCAGCCACAGCTCGAGCAGTCGGTTCTGCAACGGGGAGACGTCCTGGAACTCGTCGACCGTGAAGTGGCGGTACTGCTCGTGCACCGAGGCCGCGACCCGCGGCTCCGCCTCGAGCATCCCGGCGCACGCGAGGAGCACATCCTCGAAGTCGAGCTGATGCCGCTCGTCCTTCAGCGCCTCGTAGCCGCGCATCAGCTCGACGAGCTGTCCCGCGTCGATCCCGCTGACGGGTCGGCCGAGCTCCGCGTACCGGTCGATCGACAGCATCGACACCTTGCGCCACTCGATCTCGGAGGCGATGTCGCGCAGGGTCGCCGTGCTCGGTCGCAGGCGCAGCGCGTCGGCCGCCTGCCCGAGCATGCGCACCTTATTGTCGATGATCGACGGCGCGGGCGAGCCAGCCAGCGTGGGCCAGAAGAAGTTCAACTGCGCGAGCGCCGCCGCATGGAACGTGCGAGCAGCGACGCCCTCCACGCCCAGGGCACGAAGGCGTCCGCGCAGCTCGCCGGCCGCCTTCGCCGTGAACGTCACCGCCATCACGCGGGACGGCGAGTACGCGCCGGTGTCGACGCCGTGGGCGATGCGGTGCGTGATCACACGGGTCTTGCCCGTCCCGGCCCCCGCGAGCACGGCGACGGGGCCCCGCAGGACGGAGGCCGCTGCCCGCTGCCGCTCGTCCAGGGCGTCGAGTGCGCTCACGCGCGCTCCTCGTACCACTGCACGATCAGGGCGCGCGCGATCGACGCGGGGCCGGGGAGACCGACCGGCCCCTCCCCCGCGAGCGCGGAACCGATCTCGTCGCGCGTGAACCAGCGCACGTCGATGATCTCCTCGCCGTCCGCGCGGGCGGCCGCCTCGTCCTCGACGACGGCCCGGAATCCGACCATGAGCGAGCGGGGGAACGGCCACGCCTGCGAGGAGACGTACCGCACGTCGGAGAGACGCACGCCCGACTCCTCCTCGATCTCCCGGTGCACCGTGGACTCGAGCGACTCGCCCGCCTCCGTGAAGCCCGCGAAGCACGAGTACATGCGGCCGCCCCAGTTGGCGTTCGCCCCGAGCAGCAGCCGCTCACCGTCGGCGCTCTCGACCGCGACGATCACCGCGGGATCCGTCCGGGGGAAGTGCTCGCGCCCGCACACCAGGCAGCGGCGCGACCAGCCGGCCTGACGCAGCTCGGTACCGCCGCCGCAGGTCGGGCAGAACGGCGCGTCGCGCAACCAGCCGGCGAGCGCGACGGCTCCCACCAGCACCTCCGACTCCCCGGCGTCGATGCGGCCCCCCAGGTCGCGCAGCCCGAGCC
>NZ_SSDM01000069.1:0-3349 GCF_004794375.1 Microbacterium sp. K35
CTGCACGTCGCTCACGGTGTCGCCGACCACCGCGACCGCGTGCACCGCCGAGGCCCCGCAGCGCAGGAGCGCGGCTAGCACGAGGTCGGGCGCCGGACGGCCGCGGCCCGCGTCCACGGGCGAGAGCGCCACGTCGACGAGGTCGCCCCATCCGAGCCCGTCGAGCAGCGCCTGCCGGGTCACTGGCGCGAACCCGGTGGTCAGGGCCACGGCGAGCCCGGCGTCCTTGAGGCTCCGGATCGCGTCCGCGGCCCCGGGGATCTCGGTCACGCCGTGTTCCGCGACGATCTCCGCATACGCGTCCTCGAACGCGGCCGTGGCGCGCTGCGCGGCGGCGAGGTCGCCGTCGGCGAGGTGCAGGAAGACGTCGAGCTTCGACTGCCCCATGGTGGCGCGCACGTGGTCGAGCGCCTCCTCCCACGGCAGCCGCGCGGCCACCCCGGTGCGCTCGGCGGCGCGCTGGAACGCCTGCTCCACCACGCCGTCGTCGCGCACGGTGGTGCCGGCCATGTCGAGGACGACGAGTTCGATCGGAGTGGTCATGGTGTTCCTTCCAGGGCGGGTGCCCGGCCGAGGGCCGAGGCGAGGGTGAGCTCGGCGAGTCCGAGCCCGCAGGTCATGCCGATGCCGGTGGTCGCGGCGATCACCAGGGTGCCGTCGTCGCCGCGGTCGACGAGGAACTCGCCCGGGGCCTTGGCGTACACGCCCTGCCACCGCTCGATCACGCGCGGCTCCGGCATGTCGAACAGCGCCAGAGCCTCCGCGAGGAACGCGGCGAACGCGGCCTCGGGCTGGAACGGCGCGGGAGCGGTCGCGGTCGCGTGCGAGTCGCCCAGGATCAGGGTGCCGTCGGGCAGCTGCGTGTACATCTGGTTGAGGTCGAGCGCGGCGAGGTCGGGGCGTTCGGCGTGCAGGCGCTCGCGCAGCGCCGCGGCCTGCGGGGTCGCGGCGAACCGGCCGTAGCGGATGAGCGACCACCCGGTGAGCAGGGGCGCGTCGAGCGGTCGCGGGAGGGTCGCCGCGACCCGCATCATGTCGAGGGCGCAGCGGGCGACACCGTGCCGCTCGGCGAACTCGGGCAGCAGCTGGTCGAGGTCGTGGTTCACGGCGACGACCACGACCCCGGCATCGATGCGACCGCGCGTGGTCTCGACCCGTCCGTCGGCGAGGCGGGTCGCGGCGGTGCGGAAGCGGAAGTCCACACCGTTCGCGGCGAGGTGGCGCACGATCGCGGCGGCCGCGGTGCGCGGATCGGTCTGCAGGTCGGCATCGATGAGCGCGCCACCGTGCAGCCCCTCCGCGCGCAGCGGCGCCCGGCGGCGCAGTTCGGCGCTGTCCAGCATCCGGATGCCGCCGTCGTGCGCCGCGGCCTCCAGCACGTCCAGCTCGTCCCGGTGCCTGGCGGCCACGAGCGTGCCGGACTCGCGCAGCCAGAACCCGGCGTCGCGGGCGAGCCGCAGCCACAGTTCGCGCGAGGTGTCGGCGTAGCGCCGCGCGTCTCCGCCCTGGGCGCCGATGCACAGGTGCCCGAAGTTGCGCACGGTCGCACCGACGGGCCGGTCGCTGCGGTCGAGCACGATCACGCGCAGCCCCCGGCGGACGGCGGCGTACGCGGCGCCGAGCCCCACGATGCCCGCACCGATCACGACCACGTCGGCGGTGTCGTTCGCGCGGGTCATCGGAACACCTTCCTCATCCACATCGCGAGACCCTCCACCGCGAGCACGGTCACCAGGATCATCAGGACGATCGCGGTCACCGTCTCGTAGCGGGAGCCCTGGCTGGCGTTCAGCAGGTAGTACCCCACGCCGCCACCGCCGACGATGCCCAGGATGGTGGCGGCACGGATGTTGGTGTCGAGCATGTAGAAGCTGTGCCCGATCAGCGCCCTGGTCCCCTGCGGCACGGTGGCGGCCGCGTAGGTCTGCAGGCGGGTCGCACCGACCGTACGCAGTGCGCGCTCCGGTCCGCGGTCGACCTCTTCGAGGGAGTCGGCGATGAGCTTGCCCAGCAACCCGATGCCGCCGATCGCGAGCGCGATGACGCCGGCCTGGGCGCCCAGTCCCGTGATGACGACGAGCACGATCGCGAGGATGAGCTCCGGGATGCCGCGGATGCCGACGAGCAGCAGGCGCGCGGTCCCTCGCGCGGCTCCGTTCGGGGCGACGTTGCGGGCGGCGAGCGAGCCGAGCAGCAGGGAGGGCAGCAGGGTGAGCACGGTCGCGGCGAGCGCGATCGCGACGGTCTCGCGCATGGCCTCCAGCATCGCGGGCGCGTCGTAGTTCCCGAACGACGGCGGCCAGAAGCGCGCGGCGACCTCGGGGAGCTTGGCCCAGAACGTGAAGAGGTCGAGCCAGGTGATCTGGCTCACCGCGACGCTGCCGATCACGACCAGGACGGCGGCGACCCCGGCGAGGGTGTGGCGCACGCGCTGCGCGGTCCAGGGGCGGCGGAGGGCGGTCTGCGGTGTCGCTGCCCACTCCGACCGGGCGGCGGTGGGCGCGGTCGTGCGGCGCAGCCGGGGGTGCACCAGGCGGTCCATCCAGGAGCGCGTCTGCCGCTGCTCGCCCAGCATGGCCCCGCGCACGAGGCTCGACACGACCTCCATCGCGATGCACAGCGCGAAGATCACGAGCGCGATGCCGAGACCCTTGCCGTAGTTGAGCGCCTTGAACGCATACGACATCTCCAGACCGAGCCCTGCGACGCCGACGTAGCCGAGGACGACGCTGCCGCGCAGGTTGATGTCGTTGCGGTGCAGCACGGTCGCGACCCAGCTCGGCAGCACCTGCGGGAGGATGCCGGCGGTGAACTCCTGCAGCTTCGAGCCGCCCGCGGCCCGGATCGCCAGCCGCGGACCCTCGTCGATCTGCTCGATCGCGTCGGCGAACATCTTGGAGATCATGCCGATCGAGTGGATGCCGATCGCGAGGATGCCGGGCAGGGTGCCGAGCGAGAACATCAGCACGAACGCCATCGCGAGCACCACGTCGGGCAGGGCGCGGGTCAGCACGCCGACGAACCGCGCCGCGGCGCGCCAGCCCGCTCCCGGGGTGGTGTTGGAGGCGGCGAGGTAGGCGATCGGCACCGACAGCACCGCGGCGAGCAGGGTGCCCACGAGCACGAGGCCCACCGTCAGCGCGATGAGCCACAGGAGCTCGCCGGGCTCCGGGAAGGAGAGGCCGCCGACGCGGGCCAGGAAGTTCTGCGCGTTGCCCCAGCTCTGCACCATCGCGGGGATCGAGATGTCGACGTCGCGCACCGCGAGCACACCGAGCACGACGAGCGCGACGAGCGTGAGTCCCGCGGCGATGCGCTCCGGCGAGGGCCGGCGACATCCCACCAGGAC
>NZ_SSDM01000070.1:0-6705 GCF_004794375.1 Microbacterium sp. K35
CCGCACCCCGACGGCGCCCTCAAGGTCGGCCGTCGCGGCAGCGCGCGGGTGCGCCTCTCGGTCACCGGGCGCGCCGCCCACGCCGCCCTCGATCCGGAGCACGGGATCTCGGCCGTGGACGAACTCGTCGACCAGCTGCTCGCGGTGCGACGCATCGTCGCGGATCCTGCCCTGCCCGGTCCGGTGCTGTGCAACGTCGGCACGATCGCCGGAGGAGCCCGCACGAACGTGGTGCCGGCGGAGGCGACGGCCGAGATCGGCCTGCGCTTCACGGATCCCGACACCGAACGCCGGGTGCTCGACGCCCTGGCCGCGCTGCACCCGGTACGCGAGGGCGCGACCGTGACGGCGGAGGTGCTCAGCGCGCGGCCGGCCTGGCGGGCCTCCGCGCAGGACGCCGCCCTGCTGGAGCAGATCTCCGAAGCGGCGGCCGGTGTCGGTCAGCGCATCGAGGGTCGTCCGGCCGCGGGCGCCGGGGACACCAACCTGCTGGGCGGGCTCGGACTGCCGACCGTCGACGGCTTCGGGCCACGGGGCGGGGGCGCGCACGCGGTGGACGAGCATTTCCTGCGCTCCTCCCTGCACGACCGGGTCGCGCTCCTGCGTGCCGTGCTCACGATCGCCGCGGACTGACGATACGATTCCCGTTCGCGTGCCCCGGGACCCCTGGCGAGGATACGTTCCGGATCTCCACGGTGACGATGCGACGCCGTCTCGGCGGTTCCCGCACGTGCGCATCCTGGCAGCCCCGTGTTTCCGCCGTGTTACACCCGAACGGCGCCGGGGGGTCTTCTCCACGACCGCAGTTTTTCTTCCGCGATACGCATCGAATCTCTTGACCCCGGGCCCGACTTCCGCTTGCATGGTCTCCACCGACCCGGCTTCATCGTGGATCCGGGCGGCGCCCGAAGGGACTTCTTCCATGCGTCTTGCCCCCCGCTCGAAATCAGTGCGAAGTCTGACCGCCGCCGCGATCGCGACCGCGCTTCTCGTCGCCGCGCCGGTCGGTGCCGCCCAGGCGCAGACCGCGAGCGCCGCCACCGAATCCCCCGCATCGGACACCACGCTGCGCATCGCGACGTCCGGGTTCGTCGACACGTTCAACCCGTTCATCTCGATCTACCTCACGCCGACCAACATCATCCGGTACGTGTACGAGTCGCTCGTGCAGAACGACGCCGAGGACGGCTCCCCGACCAAGGGTCTGGCGGACTCGTGGGAGGCCACCGACGGGGGCCAGACCTGGACCTTCACGCTGCAGGACGACCTGGTGTGGTCCGACGGCGAGCCGATCACCTCCGCCGACGTGAAGTACACGTACGACCAGATGCTCACGGTGCCCGCGCTGGGCACCGCAAACGGCAACCTGGTGTCGAACTTCGACACGGTCGAGACGCCCGACGACAAGACCGTCGTCATCACCCTGAAGACCCCGCAGGCCCCGAACCCCGGCTCCGAGATCCCGATCGTGCCGAAGCACATCTGGGAGAAGGTCGACGACCCGACCACGTTCGCCAACGACTCCGAGGTCGTCGGCTCCGGCCCGTTCGTGCTGGACAGCTACTCCGCCAACCAGTCCATCACCCTGAAGGCGAACGAGAACTTCTGGCGCGGCGCCCCCAAGATCGACGCGATCCAGTACGTGTACTACACGAACTCCGACGCGCAGGTGCAGGCCCTCAAGGCGGGCGACGTCGACCTCGTCACCGGTCTCACCCCCACCCAGTTCGAGGCGCTCGACGGCGTCGACGGCGTCACCACCCACTCCGGTGAGGGCCGCCGCTACCACTCGATCAGCATCAACGTGGGCCAGCAGACCCGCGACAACGTCCCCTACGGCACCGGCAACGCCGCGCTCAAGGAGCTCGAGGTGCGCCAGGCCATCCGCCTCGGCACCGACACCGCGACCCTGCTCGACAAGGTGCTCGACGGCGAGGGCACGCTGGCGACGAGCTTCATCCCCGCGTCCTTCCCGAAGTGGCACCTGTCGGAGGACGACGACGTGATCGTCGGCTTCGACCCCGAGGCCGCGCAGGCGAAGCTCGACGAGGCCGGCTGGACGCCCGGGGCCGACGGCATCCGCGAGAAGGACGGGCAGCGTCTCGCGCTGCGCCTGCTGATCGATGCCGACGACGCGAACGAGCAGTCCATCTCCGACTTCTTCGTGCCGTGGATGAAGGACATCGGCATCGAGATCACGGTCGAGTCCACCGACTCCGACACCATCAGCGCGAAGGCCACGTCCGGCGACTACGACCTGTACTTCAGCGGCTGGTCGGTCAACCCCGACCCCGACTACCAGCTCGGCATCAACACCTGCATGAACCTGCCGACCGCGACCGACGGCACCGGCGGCACCACGCAGGACGGCTACTGCAACCCCGAGTTCGACGAGATGTACGCCCAGCAGCGCTCCGAGATCGACGAGGAGAAGCGGCAGGAGATCGTGCACGACATGCTCGCGCTGAACTACACCGACACCGCACAGGTGGCCACCTGGTACGCCAACTCGCTCGAGGCGTACCGCTCCGACCGCTTCACCGGGTTCACCCTGCAGCCCAAGGACGGCGGCATCATCGCCAACCAGGCCGGCTACTGGGGCTACCTGACCGTGGAGCCGGTCGAGGGCGCGACGGCCGGCGGCACGGGCACCAACACGGGCCTCATCATCGGCGGAGTCGTCGTGGGAGTGATCGTCGTGGGCGCCCTGGTCTTCTTCCTGATCCGACGCCGCAACATCGCCGACGTCGAATGAGCCCCGCGAGACGTCGCGGGCGGCGGTAGCCCGCCCCCCGCGACGTCTCCGGCTCCGCAGCAAGGAGACCCCCATGTCCAACGCGGTACCCCCCTCCACCTCGGCCATCGCCACGAGCGCGGCCGCCGAAGAGCAGCCGACCGGCGTCGGCGCCCTCCGGTACATCCTCGGCAAGCTCGGCGGCGCGGCCATCAGCCTCGCGATGGTGATCCTCCTCGGATTCTTCGCCTTCAAGATCCTGCCCGGCGACCCGGTCGCCTCGATCGCCCGCGAACGCGGCATGAGCGCCGAGCAGGCCGACCAGCTGCGTGAGCAGCTCGGCCTGAACAAGCCGCTGTGGCAGCAGTTCTTCGACTACCTCGGCAACGTCTTCACCCTCAACTTCGGCACGAGCTACGTGTACCGCACGTCGGTGTCCGAGCTGATCGGCCAGTACTTCTGGAACACGATCCTGCTCACCGGGACCGCGGCGGTGATCGCGATCGCGCTCGGCCTGTGGCTCGGCCAGAAGGCGGCGTGGAAGCACGGCTCCACCTTCGACCGCATCGTCTCCGGCACCTCGCTCGTGTTCTGGTCGGTGCCGACGTTCTGGCTGGCCCTGCTGCTGCTGATGATCTTCGGCGGCACGCTGCACTGGTTCCCCACCGGCGGCATGGTGTCTCCCAACCCGCCGACCGACCCGGTGGGCATCGTGCTCGACGTGATCTCGCACATGGTGCTGCCGGTGATCACGATGGTCGCCGTGGTGTACGCGCAATACCTCATGGTGATGCGCAGCTCGCTCCTGGAGGAGATGGGCGCCGACTACCTCACCACCGCACGCGCCAAGGGCCTCCGCGAAGACCTCGTGCGCCGCCGCCACGCCGTGCCGAACGCGCTGCTTCCCACCGTCACCCTCGTGTTCATGCACATCGGCGGCCTGATCGCGGGAGCCGTGACCGTGGAGACGGTGTTCTCCTGGCCCGGCCTCGGCAAGCTCACGTTCGAGGCGATCTCCGGCCCCGACCTCCCGCTCCTGCAGGGCACCTTCGTGGTGTTCTCCACGATCATCATCGTGATGAACCTCATCGCGGACCTCATCTACCGTCAGCTCGACCCGAGGGTGAGGCGCGCATGACCACGGCATCCCCGACCATCCGTTCGCCCCGCGCCCTGGCATGGCACCGCCGCGGCGTCGCCTTCACCGGCTTCTGCCGGGAGTTCGCGCACCACCGCGCCGGCATGGTGGGGCTCGTCTTCCTCATCATCGTGGCGCTCGTCGCGATCTTCGCGCCCGTCATCGCCCCCGCGAGCATGCTCGACGTGACGAAGCTCGTCGACGTGCAGCGGTTCGCCCCGCCCTCGTGGGAGCACCCGCTGGGCACCGACCACCAGGGTCGCGAGATCTGGGTGCGCATGGTGTGGGGCGCCAGGGTGTCGCTGCTCGTCGGGCTCGCCGCCACCGCGATGTCGATGATCATCGGCACGCTCGTCGGCATCGCCGCCGGACACTTCACCGGCTTCTTCGGCGGCCTCATGATGCGCATCATCGACTTCTTCCTGGTGCTGCCGTCGCTGATCCTCGCGATCGTGCTGTCGTCGGTGCTGAGCCGCGGAGTGTGGACGATCATCATCGCCATCGGCCTCACCTCCTGGGCGGGCACGGCCCGCGTGGTGCGCGCGCAGACGCTGTCGGTCGAGTCGCGCGACTACATCGAGCGCTCGCGGGCGCTCGGCGCCGGCCACTGGCACATCATCCTCAAGCACCTGCTGCCCGGGGTGCTGCCGCTCGTGCTCGCGAACACGACCCTCACGGTCGGCTCCGCGATCATCTCCGAGTCGACGCTGGCGTTCCTCGGCCTCGGCGACACGACCCTGCAGTCCTGGGGCTCGATCCTGAAGAACGCGATGGACGTCTCCGCCGCGACCAGCGGCTACTGGTGGTACGTGCTCGTGCCCGGTATCGCGATCGTGCTCGTGGTGCTGGCCTTCACCGTGATGGGCCGCGCGGTCGAGAACATCACAAACCCGACGCTGAGGAGCCGCTGAGATGCCCGACCTGATCTTCGACGAGGTCTCCATCACCTACCGCACCTCCGGCCGCTCCGGCCGCGACGAGGTCGCCGCGGTGCGCAGCGTCTCCCTCACCCTCCCCGCCGGGCAGACCCTCGGCATCGCCGGCGAGTCGGGGTCGGGCAAGAGCACCCTCGCGATGAGCGTGCTGCGCCTGCTCCCCCGCAACGCCCGACTCAGCGGACGCGTGCTGCTGGGCGACCAGGACGTGGCGACGCTGTCGTTCGGACAGCTGCGCGCCGTGCGGTGGGCGCAGACCTCCATCGTGTTCCAGGGCGCGATGCACTCGCTGAACCCGGTGCGCACGGTCGCATGGCAGCTGAACGAGGCGCTGGAGCTGCACGCCTCCGATCGCTGGAAGACCGAGAAGGCGCGGAAGGAACGGGTGCGCGAGCTGCTCGACGTCGTCGACCTTCCGCCGCAGAAGGGCGAGGCGTATCCGCACGAGCTCTCCGGCGGGCAGCGGCAGCGCGTCATGATCGCGATGGCTCTCGCGTGCGACCCCGAGGTGATCATCGCGGACGAGCCCACCACCGCGCTCGACGTGATCGTGCAGAAGCAGATCCTCGACATGATCTCCCGGCTGGTCGCCGAGCGCGGCATCTCGATGCTGATGATCAGCCACGACCTGTCGGTGCTCGCGACCGCGTGCGACCGCATCGCGATCATGCGCAACGGCGAGCTGGTCGAGGTCGGCGAGAGCTACGCGGTGTGCACGACGCCCGAGCAGGCGTACACGCGCCAGCTCGCCGACGCGTTCCCCACCATCGGCGACCCCGCCTCCCGCATGGCGCCGGTGACCCGGCACGGACGCGACGCCGACGACGTGCCGGAGATCGTCCACGGCGACGAGGTGCTGCTGGAGGCGAAGGGCCTCAACGTCACCTACCGCTCGGGCGGCCGCCCCGTGCACGCGGTGCGCGACGTCGACCTCGCGGTGCGGCGCGGCGAGATCGTGGCGCTGGTCGGCCAGTCCGGCTCGGGCAAGTCGACCCTCGCCCGCGCCCTCATGGGACTGCAGCCCGCCGACCCGGGGTCGCAGATCCTGTTCGAGGGCTCTCCGATCGCGGCGAAGGGCCGGGCGCTCGCGCAGTTCCGCTCGCAGGTGCAGCTGGTGCTGCAGGACCCGTGGGCGGCGCTCAACCCCAAGCACAGCGTGTACGAGTCGGTCGCCGAGGGCCTGCGCGTGCAGCGCTACCCCGGAGACGAGCGCGAGCGCGTGGCGCAGAGCCTCGCCGACGCCGAGCTGACGCCGCCCGAGCAGTACTTCGGCGCGATCCCGCAGGAGCTCAGCGGCGGTCAGCGGCAGCGCGTCGTGATCGCCGGGGCCCTGGCCGTGCAGCCGCAGATGCTGATCGCCGACGAACCCGTCGCCTCGCTCGACGCCTCGGTGCGCGGCGAGATCCTGGGACTGCTGCTCGACCTGCGCCGCCGCCTCGGGCTCTCGGCGCTCGTCATCACGCACGACCTCGGGCTCGCGTGGAACATCGCCCACACGGTCGCCGTCATGTACCACGGGCAGATCGTGGAGCACGGCCCCACGGAGGAGGTGCTGCTGAACCCTCAGCACGAGTACACGCGGCACCTGCTCTCCGCGGCACCGCGCATCGAGGAGAGGACCGCATGACCGACACGATGGAGGGCACCGCGATCGGCACGGACTCGCCCTACCTGGACTCCGCGCCGCTGCGACCGGGCGACACCGTGGCGATCGTGTCGCCCTCGGGCCCCGGCAACGAGGAGAACACGCAGCGCGCCGTCGACTACTACGAGTCGTGGGGCCTGAACGTGAGGGTGGGAGAGCACGTGCTCACGCCGCACCCGCGCGCCTCCTACCTCGCCGGCCCCGACGACCTGCGCCGCGCCGACCTCGTGGCCGCCTGGCTGGACCCCGAGGT
>NZ_SSDM01000071.1:0-2985 GCF_004794375.1 Microbacterium sp. K35
GCTCCCGCCGCCGGATGGGAGCGCCGCCCGATGAGCGCCGCGACGCCGCCGCCGATCGCGCCGAACAGGTGCCCCTGCCACGAGACGCCGTCGGCCACGCCGATCACGCCCGCGAGCATCGTGCCGCCGTAGACGCCGATCACGACCACGGCGATCACGGCGTAGAGGATGCGATGGGCGACGCGCCCCGGCGCGAACACGCGCATCACGACGTAGCCGAAGTAGCCGAACACCAGGCCGGAGGCGCCCACCGTGAGCGTGCCTGGAGCGTTCACGAGCCAGGTGCCGACCCCGCCGACGACCGCGACGATCACGGTGACGGCCCAGAAGCGTCGCGCCCCCTCGACCGCGACCAGGCAGCCGAGCACGAGGAACGGCACAGAGTTGGCGATGAGGTGCGCCCAGCTCGCGTGCAGCAGCGGGGCGAGGATGATGCCGCTGAGCCCCGACAGGTCCCACGACCGCAGACCGAAGCCCGTGAACGATCCGGGCAGCACGGCATCGGCGAACTGCACGAGCCACATCACCGCCAGCAGCAGCACCGGCGAGGCGAAGCGGGCGAGCGGATGCGGCGGCCGCGAAGGAGGGGGGACGGTCACCGCTCGATTGTCGCAGGCCCGTCCGACGAACGCCTGTGTACCGGGCCCGGCAAAAGAAAAGACCCTCCGCGCACCCAGCAGAGCCCGGTTACCCTTGCTGCGTTTCCGCCCTGGGGGAATTGGCCTGGATGCCGCCACGCGGAGAGCCGTCGTCCACTCTACCCGACCAGCGGCGGGGCGACGAACCCACGCGGGCATGGTCCCGCACGCCGCGCGGAGCGTACGATCGATTCACGCGCATCGTTGCGTCGACGTGAGAGGGATCGCATGCCTGAGAACGCCCCCCTGACCCCGGTCACGATCGACGCCGAGCGATTCGCCGCCCAGACGGCGGCGATTCTCGGCTCGATCAGCCAGGTCATCGACGGCAAGCCCGACGCCGTACGCAGCGCGCTCGTGTGCCTGCTCGCCGAGGGCCACCTGCTCATCGAAGACGTGCCGGGCGTCGGCAAGACGATGCTCGCCCGCGCACTGGCCGCGAGCATCGACGCCACGGTCCGCCGCATCCAGTTCACGCCCGACCTGCTCCCCGGCGACGTCACGGGCGTGTCGGTGTACAACCCGGTCGACCGGGAGTTCGAGTTCAAGCGGGGCGCCGTGTTCGCCCACATCGTGATCGCCGACGAGATCAACCGCTCCTCCCCCAAGACGCAGTCCGCGCTGCTGGAGGCCATGGAGGAGGGCCAGGTCACGGTCGACGGCTCCACGCACCGCCTGCCCGACCCGTTCCTCGTGGTGGCGACGCAGAACCCGCTGGAGATGGAGGGCACCTACGCCCTCCCCGAGGCGCAGCGCGACCGCTTCATGATGCGCATCTCGATGGGCTACCCCGACCCGGGCGCGGAAGCCCTCATGCTGCGGCAGCGCGACGTGGTGAACCCGCTCGCCACCGTGACGCCCGTGGCCGACGCCGCGTCCGTCGCGCAGCTCATCGCCTGGGCGCGGGCCGTGCACGTGGCCCCGGCCCTGGAGGAGTACGCGGTCGCACTCGCCCAGGCCACCCGCTCCGACCCGAGCCTGCATCTCGGTGCCAGCCCCCGCGCCACCCTCCAGCTCGTCCGCGCGGCGAAGGTGTGGGCGGCCCTCGACGGCCGCGACTACGTCATCCCCGACGACATCACGTCGCTGCTCCTCCCCGTGTTCGCCCACCGCCTGCTCCCCGCGCGCGGCGCCCATCGCGCCGGAGCCCAGCCCATCGAGGCCGCGCTCACGCAGATCGCCGAGCGCGTGCGCGTCCCGGTCGCCACCCGCTCCTGAGACCCCCGCCATGCGACGACGCCGCCTCCTCACCCGCCGGGGCACCGGCACGCTCGTCGCGGCGTTCGGCTGCCTGGTCGCGGCGAACGTGCTCGGCGCGCGCATCCTCCTCTTCATGGCCGTGTTCCTGGCGGCCCTCACCCTGTTCTCCGCGCTGGCGGTTCGGCTGCCACGGCGCTCAGGGACGGTCGCGCGACAGATCTCGACCGACCTGCTCACGGTGTCGGAGGCCTCGCGGGTCACGGTGCGCTTCACGCTGCGGGCGCTGCGGGTGCCGCACGGCCTGTGGCATGACGTGCTGCCCGACGCGGTCGCCGGAGACTCCAGCGGCGAGTATCCCGCCGAGACCGCGCAGCTGAGCTACCTCATCACGGGGGTGCGGCGCGGCGTCTGGCCGCTCGGCCCCCTCATGCTCCGTACGGTCGACCCGTTCGGACTCGCGCAGCGGGAGCAGGCGTTCGGCGACACCCGGACCATCACGGTGGTGCCGGAGGTGTTCGCCCTCACGCCGCTCGCCGTGCGCATCGGGGCGGCGGGAGGGACGGCCCACACCTCGTCGACCCGCCTCGGACAGGGCAGCGACAACCTGTCCCCGCGCGGCTACGCCCCCGGCGACTCCATGCGCCGGATCCACTGGCGGGCCACGGCCCACCGCGGCGAGCTGATGGTGCGCCAGGAGGAAGAGGAGTCCAGCCCCGACGCGCTGGTCGTCCTCGACCGGAGCTCCGGTCGCTGGGACCCGCAGGGCGACGCCGCCGACCCGGCCTTCGAGTCCGCGGTGTCGCTGTGCGCCTCGGCCGCCCTGCACCTCGCCGCCGAGGGCTACAGCGTCGACGTGATCGACACCGCGGGCACGCTGCTCGGCGCGCTCCGCGGACACGAGGACGACCGCGACGGCCTGCTCGTCGCACTCGCCCTGGTGACCCCGCGCGGCGAGGCCCGGGAGCTCGCGGCCCTCGTCGGCGGCACCCCGCCCGGGCCGCTCGTGTTCGTCACCGGACGCGTCGACGAGGAGGACGCGGCGCTGCTGCGTCCCGCGGGAGCCGCGGCCCCGCTGCTGTTCGCCACCGAGCCGCTGCCGGGTGCGGCCGACGCGGCACGACAGCACGGGTGGACCGTCGCCGCACCC
>NZ_SSDM01000072.1:0-269 GCF_004794375.1 Microbacterium sp. K35
GTGGCGTCGTCGAGCACGGAGATCGCGTTGCCCGTCACGCCGATGGGGGCGGTGACGGGTGCGGTGACCTGGGTGCCGCTGGCGGTGCCGTCCTCACCCGAAGTGGCGGGCGTGCCGCCGGTGGCGGGTGCGGACGGGGTGCCGCCGGTGCCGGTGTTACCGCTCGTGGCGCTGTCTCCCAGGAGCGAGATGGCGTTGCCGGTCACGGTCACGGGGGCCGTCACCGGGGCGACGACCTGGGTGCCGCTGGCGGTGCCGTCCTCACCCGA
>NZ_SSDM01000073.1:0-1193 GCF_004794375.1 Microbacterium sp. K35
GCCCCGCGCCGGCCGCGGCCTCGCGCGTCTTGCCCGCGATCGTGTCGAGCCCCGACGCGAGCGAGGAGGCGCCGGTGCCGAGCTGTGCAGCCCCGGAGGCGAGCTGTGTCGCGCCGTCGGGGATCTCCGCCGCCCCGGTGGCGGCGTCGCGGGCGCCCGTCGCGAGCTGGAGTGCGCCGTCGGCGGCGTCGCCGATCTGGTCGCCGATCGTGGTGAAGCCCACGAGGATGTTCTCGGTGGTGGCCTCCGACAGCATGGTGCCGAGGGTCGACGCGGCGACGTTCGCGATCTGGCTCGTGATGAGGTCGTCGGCGACGAGACCGTCGTCGGGGGTGGTGACGCGGATCGTCGCCTGCTCCGCGTCGCCGCCGCCGTCCGCCACGGCCTGCCCGCCCGAGGTCGCGGCGGCCGAGAAGTCCTCGGGGATCGTGATGACGGCCTGGTACGAGCCGTCCGCGAGCCCGTCGGCCGCATCCTCCTCGTTCGAGATGACCCACGTGAGGTTCGAGTCGAGGTCGTCGGAGCCCTCGACCAGCCCGGAGGCGAGCTGTCGTCCGAGCGGGGTGACCTGCCCGTCGATCTCGACCGGCTCGTCGAGGTTCACGATCGCGGCGGTCATCGATTCCAGCCGCTCCGTGGGGTTGTACAGCGCGGCCATGAGGATGCCGCCGATCGCGGCGGGCAGCAGCAGCACGCCGAGGATCGTCAGCCACGTGATGGGCTTGCGGGAGCGCGCGCGCTCGAGGGGGAGGGTCATGCGGTCACCTCGGTGGTGTCGGCGGCGGCCCGGTGCGGGTCGCGGAGGTCCAGGGTGTCGGCGGACGACCATCCGGCGTCCGCGAGGAGGGAGCGCGCCGCGGTCGCGTCGACCGCGGTGGCGAACACGGCGAGGGGGCGGCGGGCCGCGGTGTCGCGCAGTCGGGCCGCGAGCTGATCCCGGGCGGCGCCGTCGAGGCGGTCGATGCCGTCGAGCACCACGAGCTCGGTGTGTCCGCGCAGCGCCTCGGCGAGGTCGGGGGCCGTCGCGTCCTGGTCGTCCACGAGCACGCAGCCGACGTGGGCACGCACCCACGCGGCGCGACCGGGGAGCAGGTGCCCCGCCACACGCAGGCGACCCTCGCCCGGCGGCACCCGTCCGGCGATCGTGAGGGCGAGCACCCGCAGCGTGGCGGCGTCGAGCCCGGTGGCCACCA
>NZ_SSDM01000074.1:0-3151 GCF_004794375.1 Microbacterium sp. K35
CCGAGGGGGTCGCGGAGACGGCGTCCGCGGTCTCGGCGATCACGGGCGCGGTCATGCGGTGGCCTCCTGCAGCGTGCGGCGGGGTTCGGGGCGACCGCGGCGGGCGGAGGTGCGCTGCCGCGGGTCGATGAGCGGCGTGGCGAGGTCGACCGCGAAGCTGATGAGCACGAAGCCGAGTGCCGACAGCAGCACCACCCCCTGCAGCACCGGGATGTCCTGGTTCGCGACGGCCTGCTCCGTGAGGCGTCCGATCCCGGTCCGGCCGAACACGGTCTCCGTCACGACGGCGCCGCCCACGAGCTCACCGAACAGCACGCCCGCGATCGTGAGCGTCGGCACCGCCGCGTTGCGCGCGACCGAGCGCGTGAGCACCCACGCCGGCGGTGCGCCCTTCGCCCGCAGCACGGTCACGAACGGCTGCGCCTGCACCTGGTCGATCGCCCGCACCAGCACCTGGGCGAGGGGCGCGGAGATCGGCACGGCCAGGGTGAGCACGGGCAGCACGAGCCCGCTCACCGGGTCGGCTCCCACGATCGGCACCCAGCCGAGGCCGAACGAGAACACCTGGATGAGCAGGATCCCGAGCCAGAACACCGGCACCGCGACGAAGAGGCCAGGCACCTGGCGCAGTCCCGCGCGCAGCCACGCGAACGGCGCCAGCGACGACAGCCCGGCGATCAGCACGGCCAGCACGAGCGCCACCGCGAGCCCGAGCGACGCGAGCAGCAGGGTCGCGGGCAGCGCCTCGGCCAGCATCGTGCGCACCGGGGTGCCGAACTGCGTCGAGTAGCCGAAGTCGCCGGCGAGGAAGCCGAGCCCGGCGTGCACGTACTGCTCCCACCACGGCAGGTCGGCGCCATAGGTCGCGCGGATCCCGTCGAGCTGCTCCGGCGAGAGCCCGAGGCTCGGGTCGGAGAACTTGATCAGGATCGCGTCGCCCGGCAGGAGCTGCAGCAGGAAGAAGGTGGCCGTGAAGGCCGCGACCAGCACGATCGCGGCCTGCCCGGCTCGTCGGAGGACGAAGCTCATCGCGTCACCGTCGCCCTCAGTGCTCCGCGAGCCAGACGCCGGAGAACGTGGGGCGCCCGACCGACTCGAACGCCACGCCGTGCACGTACGTCGCGGCACCGTAGACCTGCGGCTCCTCGAACAGCGGGATCACGTAGGCCTGCTCGGCGATGTAGTCCTGCACGGCCTGCGACGCGGCGATGCGCGCGTCGGCGTCGGGCTCGGAGGCCACGGCGAGCAGCAGCTCGTCGAGCGTCGCGTCCTGCGAGATCAGCACGTCGCGGTTCTTCGTGAAGTACTGGCTCTTGATCACGTCGAGGTCGGCGCGTCCGACCATCGAGTGATAGAACCCGGTCTTCAGCGGGTCGCGCGTGTCCTCGGCATAGGTGCCGGCATCGCCGGGCTTCACGGTCAGCTCGACGCCGACCTTCGCGAGCTGCTGGGCGATCAGCTCCAGCGTCTGCTTCGACAGCGGCTGCGGCTTCGCCTCGTAGACCGTGATCGCGAGGCGCTCGCCGTCCTTCTCCCTGATGCCGTCGCCTGCGGGCGTCCAGCCGGCCTCGTCGAGCAGCTCCTCGGCCCGGTCGGGGTCGAAGGTGTAGTGCTCCGACTCGTCCTTGTAGCCGACCGCCTGGGAGGACAGCACCGACGTCGCCACCGGGTAGTTCTCGGTGAAGAGCGTGTCGACCACCTCCTGCGCGTTCACGGCCGCGATGATCGCCTGGCGCACGCGGATGTCGGAGAGCAGCGGGTTGTCCGGCCGCAGGGCGATCGAGTTGTTCACGCCGCGGGTCTGCGGGGCGTAGAGCGTGAAGCCGGCGCCCTCCACACGGTCCTCGTCGAACGCCTGCACGTAGCGCACGTAGTCGGCCTGCCCCGCGAGCAGCGAGCCGATGCGCACGGAGTCCTCCGGGGTGATCAGCACGTGCACGGCGTCGAGGTACGGGCGGCCGTCGTTGTCGGCGCTCTCCGGACCCCAGGCGTAGTCGTCGCGCGCGGCGAGGGTGTACTCCGTGCCGAGCTTCTCGTCGGTGACGGTGAACGGACCGGAGCCGACGATGTCGGCCGCATTGCCCGCGCCGAAGTCCTCGATCGTGCCGTCGAGCGTGTCGGGTGACAGCAGGCCGGAGTTGATGGTGGACGTGGCCTGCAGGAACCCGGGCGACGGGGCGGAGAAGCGGAACGTGACGGTGTCCTGGTCGACCACCTCGCTGCCGGCGTAGTTGTTGATCGCCTCGGACACGGTGAGCCCGCGGTCGGCGTCGCCCAGGCCGTAGGTGTCGAAGTTCTTCGCGACGGCGTCGGCGTCGAGGGGCGTGCCGTCCGAGAAGGTGACGCCGGGGTTCAGGTCGAACGTGTACTCGGTGGCGTCGTCGTTCACGGTCCAATCCGCGGCGACCCACGGCTCGATCTCGAGCGTCTCCGGGTTCTGCCACGTGAGCCGGGCGGCGATGTTGTTGACGATGCCGCCGTTCGGGTAGAAGCCGGCCTGCGGCGGGTACAGGTTCGTGTAGGCCTGGTGCTCCAGGTACGTGAGCGTGCCGCCCGCGACAGGGGCCCCGGCGTCGGTCGGTGTGCCGGCGGGGGCGGCGGAGGTCGCGCACGCGGCGAGGCTCCCGGCCAGGACGAGGGGCAGCGCGACGGCGGCGGTACGGATCAGGCGGCGGTTCATGCGGAGGACTCCTCGGGGGTGCGGGTGGGTGCAGGTGGGTACGGGTGCGGCGTGGGGTTCACGCTAGGAAGCGGCGGGCGGTGCGCGCCGGGCGGCGGACGCGGAAGGTCGCCCGGCGACACCCGCGGTCACGCATCGACACGCGACGTCACACGCAGGCGGTCGCGCAGCGTGATCGCGCCGTCACCGTGCTCGCGCAGCAGTCCGCGTCGCCGCAGCTCGGGCGCCGCCAGGTGCGTGAACGCCTCGAAACTGCGCGGGCTGGAACGCCGAGAGCACGTTGAACCCGTCGGCCGCTCCCGCGTCGCGCCACGTCTCGAAGTGGTCGGCGACCGCGGCGGCGTCACCGACCACGAACGCGGCGGGCACGGCGTGCGCGGCGACCAGATGCCGCCAGGTGAGGGCTGCGTCGGCGCCGATGCCGAGACCCGCGAGGTGGGCCACGCGCTCGATCAGGGCGGCCCCTCGTCC
>NZ_SSDM01000007.1:0-1314 GCF_004794375.1 Microbacterium sp. K35
ACGCTCTTCCGATCTGAGGGACCCCCGTGCGGGACGCGGATCCCTCAGCCAGCGCGGGGCGCGCGAGCGGCCGCGAGCGTCAGGTGGCCTGAGCGCCCGGGGTCGTGACGATGTCGGCGCGGTCGCGGAAGCCCTCGGCCGTCACCCGGTCGAGCGCCACCTGCTTGCGGATCGCGACGGCCTTCTCGTACAGGCTCGGGTCGCCGTAGCTCGTGAGCACCTTCACCAGCACCGGCAGCAGCTCGATCATGAAGAACAGCGCGGCGATCAGGATGTGCGCCCACAGGATGGCCGGCTCCTTCTCGCTGAGCCGGTTGAGTCCGCTGATCTGGCTGAGCAGCCCCACCGCACCCGCGTTGCCCTGCGCGACCGCATCCGCGCGGGCGTTGTACGCGGCGAGCGCCTGGTCATACGTCTCGCGCGCGGCCGGAAGCTCGTCCTTCGCCTGCTGGCGGTTCTGCGTCTCGGAGGTCGAGGTGTTCTCCTTGGCGGCGGTGCCGGCGGCCGCGAGCTCGTCGTTGGCCGTGCGCAGCTGGGCGGCCAGCGCGTCGTAGGTCTGCTGCGCCTCGGCGAGCTGGGCCTGCGCGGCCTGCGAGCTCGCGCCCTCGCCGTTCACCCCGGTGCACCCGGGGACGGTGCCAGCGCCCTCGCCCGTCAGCTCGCACTGGTAGAGCACGCGCGCCTGGTCGATCACGGCCTGCTGCGCGGTCATCTTCGCGGTGAGGTCGTCGACCGTGGCCTGCGCGGCCGACTCGCTGGCGGACGACGAGTCGGTGCCCGCGACGATCCCGGTCGCCGCCTGGTTCTCCAGCTCCGAGACCCGCTCGGAGGCGGCATCGAGGGCCTTGCGCTCCGGGCCCGATTCGAGCGCCTCCTGATCGGACTGCGCCTGGACGATGTTGGTCGCGGCGACCTCGCGAGAGATGTCGTTGTGGAAGATCTGCAGCACGAGCGGCTCCGCCACGACGAAGCCGATGATGGCCGCCATGATCACCCGCGGGATCGCCAGCCCGATGAGCTTCCACACGTTCCTGGTCGAGGTCATGGTCGAGGTGAGGAACCGGTCGAGGTTGAAGATGATGAGCGCCCACACCACCGCGAGCGGCACCGCGAGCCAGATCGCGGCCTGCACACCCGTGGTCAGCGCGAACAGCATCGAGATCGCGGACACCAGTGCGGTGCCGGCGAGCACGAAGAACATCTGCACAAAGCGGGGCGTCTCGCCGGGCACGCGGTCGAGGATCTCGCCCTCCGCGCCGCCGAGGATCGCGAGGGCGCGGAGTCGCTCGGCGGCCGTGCGGCGACGACGGGGCG
>NZ_SSDM01000075.1:0-1158 GCF_004794375.1 Microbacterium sp. K35
CTCTTCCGATCTCGCCGCCGTGCAGGCGGAGGCGGCCCGCCGCGCGGGGGCCGAGCCGGTCGATCTGCGCCGCGCCGTGGGGCCGCTGTTCTTCGACGAGCCGGAGGCGATGTTCAGCCTCGACCGGTTCCACCCGAGCCCGCTCGGCTACCGGCGCACCGCGGAGGCGCTGCTCCCCGCCGTGCAGCGGGCGACCGTCGTCGCGCTCAGCTCGCGTCGGCCTGCCCCGCGCTGAACGACGCCGCCCATTCGGCGACGCGGCGCGCGCTCTCCTCGTCCGAGAGGTCTTCGACCCTGGTCATGATCGACCATCGCACGCCGAAGGGGTCGCGGATGCTGGCGAAGCGGTCGCCCGACACGAAGTGCATCGCGGGCTCGCGCACGGTGGCACCGGCGGCCACGGCGCGCTCGACCACGGCGTCGACGTCGGGCACGTAGAGGCCGAGGGAATAGCAGGCGTCGTCGCCGGCGGGCGGCGGCACGAGGTGGTAGTCGGGACTGGGCTCGCCCAGTTGCAGTCGACCGGTGCCGAAGTCGAGGTCGGCGTGGGCCACGACGTCGCCGAACTCGGTCACGTCGATCACGCGGGCTCCGAACACGTCGCGGTAGAACGCGAGCGCACCGGCGGCGTCGGGGATCGCGAGGAACGGGGTGAGCGAGGTCACGCCGTGCGGGCGGCCGTCGGTCGTGTGCGCACCGGTCACGCCGGTGACGGGCAGGTCTGCGGGTGTCTGATCGGTCATGTCGCCACGGTAGATCGCGCGGCGCGCCGGGCGCTTGAAGATGCGCGACACGGGCGCCACGGCGTCGCGTCGGCGGTGCCCCCTACGCTGAGCGCATGGTGAATCCGACCAGGGGTGTGCTGTATCCCGCGCGATTGCCGCAGTTCCACCGCCTGCCCGCTCCGCCCGAGGTCCGGCACCTCGTGGCGTGGTTCTGGATCCCGGAGTGGGACATCGAGCCCGGACGCTCCTCCCGGCAGGAGGTGGTGTCGTATCCGGCGCTCAACCTCGTGGTCGAGCCCGACGCCGTGACGCTGTCCGGCGCGACCACCCGCCTGTTCCACCGCGACCTGAGCGGGCGCGGCTGGGCCGTCGGCGCCCTCCTGCGTCCGGCCGCGGTGCCCGCGCTCGAGCCCGATCCGGCAGCCCTCGTCGA
>NZ_SSDM01000076.1:0-4383 GCF_004794375.1 Microbacterium sp. K35
CCCAACGGCGCCGGCAAGTCGACGCTCGGCCTCACGCTTGCGGGACTCCTTCCGCCCGCGGGGGGAGCAGTGGTCGCCGCGCCCGAGCTCGCGGACGGCGCCGACCCCGCGCCCATCCGGTGGAGCTCGCGCGACCTGCTCACCCGCGTCGGCATGGTGTTCCAGGAGCCGGAGCATCAGCTGCTCGCCACGACCGTGCGCGACGAGCTCGCCGTCGGCCCCCGCGCGCTCGGCCTCCCGGAGGACGAGATCGCCGCGCGCACCGACGAGCTCCTCTCCCGCCTGCGCCTCGACCGTCTCGCGGCCGCGAACCCGTACACGCTGTCCGGCGGGGAGAAGCGGCGCCTCACGGTCGCGGCCGCGATCGCCACACGCCCCCGGGTGCTCGTGCTGGACGAGCCCACGTTCGGGCAGGACGCGCGTACGTGGGCGGAGCTGGTCGCGCTGCTCGCGGCATTGCGCGACGAGGGGTCGGCCGTGGTCGCGATCACGCACGACCTCGACGTGGCCAGAGCCCTCCACGCCACCCGGTTCGACCTGGGCGGCATGCCGTGACCCTGCTCGACGCGAAGGCCTGCCCCGGCGCGGTGGCCCGCATCAACCCGGTCGCCAAGCTCGGCGTGAGCGCGCTGATCGCCGTGCCGCTCATCCTCACGCTCGACCCGGTCTCGGCCGCGGTGGCCCTGGCGCTCGAGTTCGTGCTGTTCCTGTTCGCGGGCATCGGCTGGCGGGAGTTCTGGGTGCGCACGTGGCCGGTGTGGCTCGCGGCGCCGCTCACCGGGCTCACGATCGCGCTGTACGGCGAGACCTCCGGCACCGTGTACGTGGACTGGTTCGTGCTGCGCATCAGCGAGGGCTCGCTCGCCCTCGCCGTGGCGACGATGCTGCGCGTGCTCGCGATCGCCCTGCCGTCCGTGGTGCTGTTCGTGACCGTCGACCCCACCGACCTCGCCGACGGGCTCGGGCAGATCCTCCGCCTCCCCGCCCGGTTCGTGCTGGGGGCGCTCGCGGGCCTGCGCATGGTCGGACTGTTCCTCGACGACTGGCGGGCGCTCGAACTGGCGCGGCGCGCACGCGGGGTGGCCGACCGCGGGCGCCTGCGCCGTTTCTTCGGGATGGCGTTCGCGCTGCTGGTGCTGTCGATCCGCCGCGGCGCCAAGCTCGCCACGGCCATGGAAGCGCGAGGGTTCGGAGCGCCGGGGCGCCGCACGTGGGCGCGCGAGTCGCGGTTCGGGGCGGCGGAGTGGCTGCTGCTCGCGGTCGGCGCGGCCATCTCCGGCATCGCGGTCGCGGCGGCCGTGCTCACCGGAGCCTGGAACTTCATCCTCGGTCCCGGCGCCTGAGCCTCACCCCGTTTACGCGAGGGGCGGGAGATACGTCAACGCGCCGTGGCTAGCGTGACGAACGGAGTGAGAAGCCGACTCAGCCGAAAGGACTCCGCACATGAGCACTGCACCCACCGACGGTCAGCCGATCTTCACCCGGCCGGGGGAGGCCACGGTCGCACCGCGACACGTGATCCCCGACGCCGAGTCGCTCCCGTCGACCGCGAAACAGATCGTCGAGGACGAGACCATCCTCGACGGCAACGCCCGTCTGAACCTCGCGACGTTCGTGAGCACCTGGATGGACGACGAGGCCAAGCAGGTGTACATGGCCTCGTTCGACAAGAACATGATCGACAAGGACGAGTACCCGCAGACCGCCGCGATCGAGGACAACTGCTGGCACATGCTCGCGAACCTCTGGCATGCGCCGGATGCCGCCCGCAGCATCGGCACGTCCACCATCGGCTCGTCCGAGGCGTGCATGCTCGGCGGGCTCGCGTTCAAGCGCCGGTGGCAGCAGGCGCGTCGCGCCGCGGGGAAGGACGCCTCCTCGCCGAACCTCGTGATGTCGAGCGCCGTGCAGGTGTGCTGGGAGAAGTTCTGCAACTACTTCGACGTGGAGCCGCGCTTCGTGCCGATCAGCGAGGAGCACAAGACGCTCGACGGGCACGAGCTGGAGAAGTACGTCGACGAGAACACGATCGGGGTCGTGGCGATCATGGGCGTCACCTACACCGGCATGTACGAGCCGGTCGCGCAGATCGCGGCGGCGCTCGACGAGATCCAGAAGAACACGGGGCTCGACATCCCGATCCACGTGGACGGCGCCTCCGGGGCGATGATCGCCCCGTTCCTGCAGCCCGACCTGGAGTGGGACTTCCGCCTGGAGCGGGTGCACTCCATCAGCACCTCCGGCCACAAGTACGGGCTCGTGTACCCCGGACTCGGGTGGGTCGTGTGGCGCGACGCCCAGTGGCTGCCGGAGGACCTCGTGTTCCAGGTCAGCTACCTCGGCGGGGAGATGCCCACGTTCGCACTGAACTTCTCGCGCCCCGGCGCACAGGTGCTGCTGCAGTACTACCTGTTCCTCCGCCTCGGCTTCGAGGGGTACCGGGCGGTGCAGCAGGCGTCGCAGGACGTGGCGAAGTTCCTGTCGGCGGGCATCGCGAAGCTCGACGCGTTCGAGCTGTGGAACGACGGCAGCGACATCCCCGTGTTCGCGTGGCGGTTGAAGCAGGGGCATACCGACAACTGGACCCTGTACGACCTGCAGGATCGGTTGCGCATGCGCGGCTGGCTCGTGCCCGCCTACCCGATGCCCGCCGACCTGGAGGAGCTCACGGTGCAGCGCATCGTGGTGCGCAACGGCCTCAGCATGGACCTGGCCGCCGAACTGCTCGACGCGATCACCGCCGAGGTCGCGCACCTCGACGCCCTCACCGCGCCGATGCCGGGCGACCACCCCGACTCGGCGTTCCACCACTGAGGCGCGGGTCATGTCTGCACACGGTGCCGAACACGCCCCCCGTCCCGCCGTCACCCCGTCGACCCGCGTCTCCCGGCCCGCGGTGGCCGTGCTGGGGGTGGGGCAGCTCGCCCTGCTGACGCTCGTCGTGGTGGCGAGCCTGCGCTCCCTGCCGGCGATGGCGGTCTACGGCCTCGGGAGCATCATGCTCTACCTCATCCCGGCGATCCTGTTCCTGGTGCCCACGGCGCTGGTGGCGGCCGAGCTCGCGACCGGGTGGAAGGGCGGCGTCTACGTCTGGGTGCGCGAAGCCCTCGGCAACCGCTGGGGGTTCACCGCGGTGTGGCTCCAGTGGATCCAGAACGTGGTGTGGTTCCCCACCCAGCTCGCCTTCGTGGCGGGCGCGCTCGCGTTCGTCTTCCTGGATCCGTCGCTGTCGAGCTCGGGCTTCTTCACCGCGGTCGTGATCATCGTCTGCTACTGGGGTGCGACGCTGGTCACCCTCCGCGGCGGCGACCTGTTCGCCAAGCTCGGCTCGTGGGGCGGCATCCTCGGCACGCTGCTGCCCGCCGTGCTGCTGATCGTGTTCGGCGCGGTCTGGGTGTTCAGCGGCGAGAAGAGCCAGGTCCCCCTCGAGGCGTCGGCGATGATCCCGCCGTTCACCGGGCTCGCCTCGATCGTGCTGATCGTGTCGAACGTGCTGGCCTACGCCGGTATGGAGGTGAACGCGGTGCACGTGAACCAGATGAAGGACCCCGGCCGCGGCTACCCCCGCTCGGTGTTCCTCGCGGCGGCGCTCATCCTGCTCGTGTTCATCCTGCCGACCCTCGCGATCGCGGTCGCGGTGCCGCCGAAGGAGCTCGGTCTCACGAATGGCATCATGCTCGCGTTCGGGGAGTACTTCGACCACTGGAGCATGGGCTGGGCCACCGCGGTGGTGTCGGCCCTGATCGCCGCGGGCGCCCTCGCCTCGGTCGTCACCTGGGTCGCCGGCCCGTCGAAGGGCGTGCTGGCCGCGGCGGAGACGGGGCTGCTGCCGCCGCCGCTGCAGAAGAGGAACAAGGCGGGCGTGCAGTCGGGCATCCTGATGCTGCAGGGCACGATCGTGACGGTGCTCGCGGCGATCTTCATCATCGTGCCGAACGTCAGCGCGGCCTTCGTCGCGCTGATCGACATGGCCGCCGCGCTGTACCTCGTCATGTACATGCTGATGTTCGCCTCGGCCCTCGTGCTGCGGCGGAAGGCGCCGGACGTGAAGCGCGCGTACCGGGTGAAGGGGCTGCCGCTGGTCGCCGGCGTGGGCTTCGTCGCCTGCCTGGCCGCGTTCCTCCTCGCGTTCATCCCGCCGGACGGCTTCACCGCGTTCCCGCCCGCGGCCTACCCGTGGATCGTGGGGGCGGTGATCGTGGTGCTGGGTGCTCCGCCCCTGGTGTTCTACGCGGTGCGCCGTCCGTCGTGGGACCGCCGGCCGGCGGACGGCAGCCTGCCCAGCGACGCCCACCCGGAGGCCTGAGCGCCCGGAACCGACGCCGACCCGCCGCCCGTCACAGGGGCAGCGGGTCGGCGCCGTCTTCGCGGGAGCCGTACCCC
>NZ_SSDM01000077.1:0-3975 GCF_004794375.1 Microbacterium sp. K35
GGTGTGCGGCGCCGAGCTCGCGGCCGCGCCGCACACCCCAGTCGCCCGCTCGCACCCGGCGGTCGCCGTCTGGCACGAACCGGAGTGCCGCGAGCATGAGTCCCACCGCGTGGTCGGCGACCGCGTCGGCGTTGGCGCCCGGGGTGTTCGTGACGGGGATACCGCGCTCCCGGGCCGCCGCGAGATCGACGGCCTCGGTGCCCACGCCGTAGCGCGCCACCACCTTGAGCTTCGGTGCCGCGGCGAGGTGCGCCTCGGTCACGGGACCGGTGCCCGCGATCCACGCGTCGGCCCCGTGCAGCAGCGACCGCAGCTCGTCGAGGTCGTGATGCGCGGGCCCGCGGAGGATGCGGTGCCCCGCCCGCGCCGCGCGCTCCACCAGGTCGAGGTCGCCGTCGGAGAACGAGCGACTGGTGACGAGGATGACGCCCATCAGCGTGGCCGTCCGGCGAACCAGGGCGCGAGCGCGGTGTAGGCGTCGGCGAACCGGGCATGCCGTTCGGCGTACACCGCGTGCCGGGCGGGGTCGGGCGTGAACTCGGCTGTGACCTCGCTCAGCGCCCGCGCCGCCGAGAAGTCGGTGAGCCCGAGACCCACGGCTCCGGTGACCGCCGCGCCGAGGCTGTTCGCCTCCTCCACGATCGTGCGCCGCCGCACGGGAACGCCCCACACATCCGCGAGCACGGAGAGGTACACGTCGCTCTGGGCCCCGCCGCCCACCGCGTCGATGCGGTCGATCACGGCGCCCGACTCCCGGAACGCCTGGATGCACGTGAGCAGGTTGAACGCGGTGCCCTCCAGTACGGCCCGCACCAGGTGCGCCCGGCCGTGATGGCGCGCGAGACCCACGAACGCGCCACGGGCGTCCGGGTCCCACAGCGGAGAGCGCTCGCCGAGCAGATAGGGGAGGAAGTAGAGGTCGTCGGTGTCGACGTCGGCCGAGGCCTCGGCGGT
Organism: Microbacterium sp. K35; assembly: GCF_004794375.1. Classification (NCBI taxonomy): domain Bacteria; kingdom Bacillati; phylum Actinomycetota; class Actinomycetes; order Micrococcales; family Microbacteriaceae; genus Microbacterium; species Microbacterium sp. K35. The sequence goes on from NZ_SSDM01000077.1 coordinate 955, forward strand.
CAGGCGCCCGGTCTCGGGGTGCGCGGGATCGGGCGACAGCGCCTCCGCGATCCACTGCACCGACGCGCCGCCCGCCTGCATGGTGGCCGTCGGGACGAACGAGCCGGGCACGACGTTGTCGAACGTGAAGGTGCGCATGGCCGGGTCGTGCAGCGGGGCATCCGCCGCGAACGAGATCCACGACGAGGTGCCCAGGCAGACATAGGCGCCGTCCTCGGGGGCCACGACGCCGGAGCCGACCGCGGCCAGGGGTCCGTCGCCGCCGCCCATCACCACGCGCACGCCGGTGTGCAGGCCCAGGGCCTCGGCCGCCGCGGGGGTGAGGGGACCTGCGATCTGCGTCGACTCCAGGATCTCGGGGAACAGGGCCGGGTCGAGCCGAGCGGCTGCCAGCACCTCGCTCGACCACGTGCCGGCGGCCTGGTCGTAGGCGTTCATGCCCGAGGCGTCGGAGCGGTCGGTGGCCAGGCGCCCGGTGAGCCGCAGCACGATGAAGTCTTTCGCGACGCACACCCGGCGCACGCGCGCCCACACGTCGGGCTCGTTGTCGCGCACCCACATGATCTTCTCGACCGAGTAGGTGGGGTTCAGGCGGTGGCCGAGGATGCCGTACGCCCGCTCGGCGCCGAGCGCGGCCTCGAGCTCGCGCTGCTGCGCCCCGGCGCGGGTGTCGGCCCAGATGATGGCGGGACGCGCGGGCTCGCCGTCGCCGTCGAGCAGCACGGCGCCCATCATCTGTCCGCTCACCACGAGCCCCGCGACGTCGGAGGGTGCGGTGGCCGTGCGTGCGAGCAGGTCGCGGGTGGCGGCGACGACCGCGTTCCACCAGTCGTCGGGGTTCTGCTCGGCGATCCCGCCCGCGGCGAAGTGCGCGGGATACGGCACCGTGACCGCGGCGATCAGGCGGCCGTCGTCATGGTGCAGCGAGGCCTTGTTGCCGGTGGTGCCGAGGTCGTGCGCGATCAGCATGGCCGGAGCCTATTCCGCGTACGGGCGCAGGTCGACGCCGGACTCCGCACGGTAGGCGCGCGAGCCCATGCCGTGCTCCAGCACCCACCCGTAGTCGTGCCCCGCGCCGCCCGGGTAGACGGCGAGGAAGGCGTAGGGCTCGTCTCCGGTGTTGACCGAGCGGTGCGCCCAGCCCGGGGGGATGTAGCCGATGGTGCCGGGGAGCATGTCGAGCCACTGGGTGCGCTCGCCGTCGAACATGAGCAGTCCGCCGCGGCCCTTCAGCGCCAGGTAGATCTCGCCCTGGTGGTCGGGGTGCTGGTGGCCCTTCGTCATCCACAGCTCGCCCGACGTGTCGCCGGGCATGATCGTCGTGATCGACTGCGGCAGCTCGCGGTCGACCTCGGGCACGGGGGAGCTGACGACGGTGTAGACCACCGGGTCGTCGCCCGATGCGGAGGCGGCCCAGGCGTCGTGATCCCGGAACAGGCCCTCGAGGTCGGACATCCGCCGCGTGAGCGTGGGGCCCTCGGGGGAGAGCGTCAGCTTCTCGGCGTCGAAGGCGATGGCCATCGGCGGGATCGGCGGGGTCTGGTACTCGGGCATCGATGCTCCTCGGACGGGATGCTGCGGCGCTGCGCAACCTGTAATGACAAGCTCACTGTACCTGTTATGACAGGTTGCGTCCAGTGCTCGCCTGCGCGGACCCGCGTGCGCGCCTGCGGCATCTCCGGGCGCTCACCGGGCGAGCACGCGCTCCAGATGTTCCCGGCCCTCGCGGATCGCCGCCGCCGTCACGGCTGCCCACCCGGGGTACTCGGCGTGCCCGGCTGGGAGCACGGCGAGCTCGACCTCGCGGGCACCGGCGGCCACGGCGAACTGTCCCTGCGGCGGCACGTACTGGTCCCACAGGGCGGCCTCCACGCGCACCGGCATGCGCGCGAAGCCGATGCTCGTGGAGGAGTCGAACCAGCGCAGCACCTCCCGCGCCTCGGGGTGGCGGCGCACGTGCTGCCGCACGGTCTCGCCGCTGCCGAGGCACCGCACGGCGAGGCGCTCGTCGTACTGCCCGAAGCTCGGCACGATGAGCGTCGCGCCCACGAAGCGCTCGTCCCAGGGCAGCGCCAGCGCACCGATGCCGCCGCCGAAGCTCTCACCGACGTAGTAAAGCGGCAGCTCCCCGACGAGGGCGGACAGGGCGTCGGCCGCCAGCCACAGGTCGCGCGCGCAGAGGCCGAGCACGTAGCGCTCCGGGTCGTCGATGCCGGCGAGCACGTGCTCCGCGGTCGACTCGGGTGCGCCCACCCCGGCGTTGAGGGCGCCGAGGCCGCGGGCGACCGGGAAGATCGCCGCGAGGCCCTCGGGCACGCGCGCGAGGTCGATCTCCTCGCGGCCGCCGTAGCCGTGGCTGTGGACGACGCCGGCCCGCGGTCGCCCGTCGAGGGGCTCCACGACCCAGGCCCGCAGACGCACGCCGTCGACGCCGCTGTGCTCGACCACCGACACCCTCCGCCCGTGCTCGACCGCCGACGACAGCACGACGGGAGCCGCGTCCACCGCGGCGGTCTCACGGCGCCAGCGCCGCCACCGCTCCGCGAAACCCGGCGGCGCGGGCGCGGGCGGGACCGCGCGGAGGTCGGCCTCGGTGCGTCCGTAGCGGCCGTCGAACGCGGCAGCGGGGAACCAGGTGGCGTAGGGCTCGGGGAGGGTCATGCGACGTCGGGGATCCTGTTCCGGGAGTGGGGCGGGCGGGGGTGCGTCGACCGCGGCGGGCCGTGGGGGCGCGTGGCAGACTGGAGGCCCCACCGGAAGGAGACCGCGTGCTGGTCACGGAGCGACGCGAGCGCATCCTCGCCCTCACCCGCGACCGCGGTACGGCCTCCATCGGCGAACTCGCCGCCACGCTGCAGGTGAGCGAGATGACGGTGCGGCGCGACATCGACCAGCTCGCCGAGGAAGGCGCCGTCGAGCGCATCCGCGGGGGCGTGCGCGTGCGCGGCCCGCAGCGGCTGCTCCCGGCTCCCGCGATCTCGGACGAGCGGCGCGCGATCGTCGCCGCGGCCGCCGCGCTCG
>NZ_SSDM01000078.1:0-14909 GCF_004794375.1 Microbacterium sp. K35
GACGGGCAGGTGCTCGCCGTCGCTGGCGAGCACCTGCCCGTCGGGCGTGAGCAGCCGGACGCCGCTGAGCCCGAAGGCCTCCCGTGTGCGGCTCACGAGCGCCAGCACGGCGTTGTCGCCGCGGAGCACGTTGCCCGCGACCGCCGCCAGCAGCTCCGCCTCGGCCGTCGCGCGCTGCGCCGTCCTCGCCCGGCGGGCGGCCTGATCCACGATGATGCTCACCAGGATCGCGATGACCACGTAGAGCGAGAGCGCGAGGGCGTGCAGCGGATGCGCGATCGTGATCGTGAACAGCGGTGCCACGAACAGGAAGTCGAGCGTGATGCCCGACAGCACGGCGGCGAACACCGCGGGGCGGATGCCGCCGATCAGCGCCACCACGACCACGAGCAGCTGATACGCGAGCACCTCGGCGGTGATCGACTCCGGGCTGCGGAAGGTGAACATGAGCCACGACAGCAGGGGGCCGAACACGAGCGCGACGCCGAAACCGAGCGCCTGGCGCCGCCACCCCAGCGCCCCGCCGGTGATGCGGGGCAGCGCGAGTCGCCCGCCCGCGGCCGCGTGGGTCACGATGTGCACGTCGATGTCGCCCGAACGCCGGATCACCTCGGAGCCGATGCCCGGTCCGGTCAGCGCGGCCGTCAGGCGGCCGCGGCGGCTCACGCCGATCACGAGCTGCGTGGCGTCGGCACCCTGGGCGAACTCCACGAGCGTGCCGGGGATGTCGTCGCCGACCACCTGGTGGTACGTGCCGCCGAGGGACTCCACGAGCGCGCGCTGTGCAGCCAGGGCGCCCGGGGTCTCGCCGCGCAGGCCGTCCTGGGCGGTCACGTGCACCGCGAGCAGCTCGCCCCCGGCCGACCGTGCGGCGATGCGGGCTCCGCGGCGCAGCAGCGTCTCGCCCTCCGGGCCGCCCGTCAGCGCGACGACCACCCGCTCGCGCGCCTGCCAGGAGCCCTCGATGCCCTGCTCGGCGCGGTAGCTGCGCAGCGCGCTGTCGACCTCGTCGGCGAGCCACAGCAGTGCGAGTTCGCGCAGCGCGGTGAGGTTGCCCAGACGGAAGTAGTTCGACAGTGCCGCGTCGATCCGCTCCGCGGGATACACCAGGCCCGCCGACAGCCGGTCGCGCAGGGTCTGCGGGGCGAGGTCGACCACCTCGACCTCGTCGGCTGCACGCACCACGGCATCCGGGATGGTCTCCTGCTGCGCGATGCCGGTGATCTTCTCCACCACGGCGTTCAGCGACTCGATGTGCTGCACGTTGACCGTGGTCACCACGTCGATGCCCGCCCGCAGCAGCTCCTCCACGTCCTGCCAGCGCTTGGGGTGGCGCGAGCCGGGGATGTTCGTGTGCGCGAGCTCGTCGACCAGGGCGATCTCCGGTGCGCGGTCGAGCACGGCGTCCAGGTCGAGTTCGGTCAGCACCACCCCGCGGTGCTCGTCCACGCGTCGCGGCACCTCGGGGAGCCCGGCGGTGAGGGCCGCGGTGGCCGCCCGGCCGTGGGTCTCCACGACCGCGATCACCACGTCGCGGCCCTCGTCGAACAGACGCCGCCCCTCTGCGAGCATCTCGAACGTCTTGCCCACCCCGGGGGCGGCGCCCAGGAGCACGCGCAGGCGCCCCCGGCGCTGGTGCTCCGGCGGGCGATCCGTGCGCGCTGCGCTCATTCACCCTCCCGGTCGTCCAGTGCGAGGTTGAGTTCGGCGACGTTGATCCGCTCCTCGCCGAGGAACCCCAGGTCCCGCCCTTGAATCCTAGACTCCACGAGCGCACGCACCTCGTCCTCGGGCAGGTCGCGCGCGGCGGCCACCCGCGGCACCTGCAGCAGGGCATAGGCGACGCTGATGTGCGGGTCGAGACCGGAGCCGGAGGCGGTCACGGCGTCGGCGGGCACCAGGGACGGGTCGACACCCTCGCGCTCCGCGACCTCGGCCGTGCGCTCGGCGATCGACGCGACCAGGTCGGGGTTCTCCGGTCCGAGGTTGCTGCCGCCCGAGGCGGTGCCGTCGTAGCCGTCGCCCGCCGCGGACGGGCGCGACTGGAAGTACTGCGGCAGGGCCTCGCCGTCGGCGTCGGTGAAGGACTGTCCGATCAGGGCGCTGCCGCGGTCGTCGGGCAGCATCGAGCCGTTCGCCTGTGCGGGGAGCAGCAGCTGGCCGATGCCGGTGACGAGCAGGGTGTAGCCGACGCCGAGGACGAGGGTGAGCACGAGCATCGCGCGGACGGCGACCCCGGCGGTGCGCATCGTGGTGCGGGTGGTGGAGGACATGGTGTGCCTTTCGCGCGGGGGTCAGAAGCCGGGGAGGAGGCTCACGACGAGGTCGATGAGCTTGATGCCGAGGAACGGGGCGATCACGCCGCCGAGGCCGTAGATCAGCAGGTTGCGCTGCAGGATCTGCGAGGCGCTCGCGGGGCGGTAGGCCACCCCGCGCAGGGCCAGCGGGATGAGGAAGACGATCACGATCGCGTTGAAGATGATCGCGCTCGTGACCGCAGACGCGGGCGAGTGCAGCTGCATGATGTTGAGCGCCGCGAGCCCCGGGAACACCCCCATGAACATCGCCGGGATGATCGCGAAGTACTTGGCGATGTCGTTCGCGAGCGAGAACGTGGTCAGCGCGCCGCGCGTGATGAGGAGCTGCTTGCCGATGCGCACGATGTCGATGAGCTTGGTCGGGTCGGAGTCCAGGTCGACCATGTTCCCCGCCTCCTTCGCCGCCGACGTGCCCGTGTTCATCGCCACGCCCACGTCCGCCTGTGCCAGCGCGGGGGCGTCGTTGGTGCCGTCGCCGGTCATCGCGACCAGCCGCCCGCCCTGCTGCTCGCGGCGGATGAGATCGAGCTTGTCCTCGGGGGTGGCCTCGGCGAGGAAGTCGTCGACCCCGGCCTCCGCGGCGATGGCCTGCGCGGTGAGCGGGTTGTCTCCGGTGATCATCACCGTGCGGATGCCCATGCTGCGCAGCTCGTCGAAGCGCTCGCGCAGGCCGTCCTTCACGATGTCCTTGAGGTGCACGACGCCCAGCACGCGCCCGTCCTCGCCGGTGGCGCGCACCGCCACGACCAGGGGTGTGCCGCCGCTGCTCGCGACACCGTCGGTGAGGGAGGTCAGCTCGGCGTCGGTCCCGCGGCCCAGCCAGGCCGACACCGCGGAGCCGGCGCCCTTGCGGATCTCGGTGCCGTCGGAGAGGTCGAGTCCGCTCATGCGGGTCTGCGCGGTGAACGGCACGACCACGGCGTCCTCCGGCGCCTCCACCCGGAGGCCGCGCGCGGTGGCCAGTTCGACGATCGAGGCGCCCTCGGGCGTAGGGTCGGCCAGGGACGACAGGGCGGCGACCCGCAGCAGCTCCTCCGCGTCGACGCCCGTCAGCGGCAGCACCTCGTGCGCGCGCCGGTTGCCGTACGTGATCGTGCCCGTCTTGTCGAGCAGCAGCGTGGTCACGTCTCCCGCGGCCTCGACCGCGCGGCCCGACATCGCCAGCACGTTGCGCTGCACGAGGCGGTCCATCCCGGCGATGCCGATGGCCGACAGCAGCGCGCCGATCGTGGTCGGGATGAGGCAGACGAGCAGAGCGATCAGCACCGGGATGCTCACCGGGGAGGCGGCGTACGAGGCGATCGGGTTCAGCGCCAGCACCACCACGACGAACACGATCGACAGGCTCGCGAGGAGGATGTTCAACGCGATCTCGTTCGGGGTGCGCTGACGGCTCGCGCCCTCGACCAGCGCGATCATCCGGTCGACGAAGGTCTCGCCGGGCTTCGACGTGATGCGCACCACGATGCGGTCGGACAGCACCCGGGTGCCGCCGGTGACGGCGCTGCGGTCGCCGCCGGACTCGCGGATGACCGGGGCGCTCTCGCCCGTGATCGCCGACTCGTCGACGGTCGCGATCCCCGCCACGATGTCGCCGTCGCCCGGGATCAGCTCGCCCGCGGTCACGATCACGACGTCGTCGCGCTGCAGCTCCGCCGACGACACCTCCACGGTCTCGGCGCGCTCGGCCGCGGGATCCGCCGCGGGATCGTGGCGCACCACGCGGCGGGCCATCGTGCTGGTGCGGGTCTTGCGCAGGCTCGCGGCCTGCGCCTTGCCCCGGCCCTCCGCGACCGACTCGGCCACGGTCGCGAACAGCACCGTGAGCCACAGCCACACCGCGATGCCCCACGTGAACGCGAGGGGAACGGGCGAGCCACCGGAGTCGGCCGGTCCGCCCAGGAAGGGCTCCGCGATCGCGAGCACGGTCGTGAAGGCCGCGCCCACCCAGACGAGCAGCATCACGGGGTTGCGCACGAGCGTGGCGGGGTTGAGCTTGCGGACGGCGCCGGGCAGCGCCTGCACGAGCTGCGACCAGCCGAACGACCGCGGTGTCGCAGCGGGGGCGGGGGCCGCGGCGCTCTCGGGCGCGGACGGCGTGGTGAGGAGGGTCATGTCAGAGTCCTTCGGCGAGCGGTCCCAGTGCGAGCACGGGGAAGTAGGTGAGGGCGGTGACCACGACGGTCACCGTGAGGAGCAGGCCGACGAACTGCGGCCGGTGGGTGGGCAGGGTCCCGGTCGTGGCGGGGATGCGCTCCTGCGCGGCGAACGACCCCGCGAGCGCGAGCACCAGCACGATCGGCAGGAAGCGGCCGAGCAGCATCGCCACACCCAGGGCCGTGTTGAACCACGGGGTGTTCGCGGTGAGCCCCGCGAAGGCAGAGCCGTTGTTGTTCGCGGCCGAGGTGAAGGCGTACAGCACCTCGCTCATGCCGTGCACGCCCGGGTTGAGGATGCTCGTGGACTCCACGTCGTCCCGGATGCCGGGGATCGCGAAGCTCAGGGCCGTGCCGCCGAGCACGAGCGCCGGAACCACGAGGATGTACAGGCTCGCGAGCGTCATCTCCCGCGGGCCGATGCGCTTGCCGAGCCACTCCGGCGTGCGGCCGACCAGCAGCCCGCCCACGAAGACCGCGACGATCGCGAGCACCAGCATGCCGTACAGCCCCGAGCCCACCCCGCCGGGGGCGACCTCGCCGAGCATCATGTTCAGCATCGGCATCATGCCGCCGAGCGCCGTGTACGAGTCGTGCATCGAGTTGACGGCGCCCGTCGAGGTGAGCGTGCTGGCACTGCCGAACAGCGTCGAACTGAGGATCCCGAAGCGCTGCTCCTTGCCCTCCATCGCGGCTCCGGCGAGCTCGGGTGCGGCGCCCCGGCCGGCGAGCTCCAGTGCCGAGAGGGCGACCGTCGAGGCGAGGAAGATCGTGCCCATCACGGCGACGATCGCGTAGCCCTGGCGGTGGTCGCCCACCAGGCGGCCATAGGTGCGCGGCAGCGCGAACGGGATCACCAGGATCAGCAGCACCTCGATCAGGTTCGTCCACCCGGTGGGGTTCTCGAACGGGTGGGCGGAGTTCGCGTTGAAGAAGCCGCCGCCGTTCGTGCCGAGCAGCTTGATGGCCTCCTGCGACGCGACGGGTCCGCCGGGGATCGTCTGCGCGCCCCCGGACACCGTGGTCACGTCGGTGAAGCCCGCGAAGTTCTGGATCACGCCGCCGGCCAGCAGGGCGACCGCGCCGATAAGGGCGAGCGGCAGCAGCAGCCGCCCGAGCCCGCGGGTCAGGTCGACCCAGAAGTTGCCGATCGTCGCGGAGCCGCGGCGGGACAGACCCCGCACCAGCGCGATCGCGACCGTGAGGCCGACCGCCGCCGACACGAAGTTCTGCACCGTGAGGCCGGCCAGCTGCACGGTGTAGCCCATGGTCTGCTCGGGCGAGTACGACTGCCAGTTCGTGTTCGCGACGAACGACGCGGCCGTGTTGAACGCGAGGCCCTCGGGCACGGCGGGGAGCCCGAGCGACTCCGGCAGGAACGCCTGCAGCCGCTGCAGCGCATAGACGAGCACGAGGCCCACGAGCGAGAACAGCAGCACGCTCCGGGCGTACGCGCGCCAGGTCTGCTCCGAGCGCGGGTCGACCCCGATCACGCGGTACAGTCCGCGCTCCACCCGCAGGTCCTTCGCGGAGGTGTAGACGTGGGCGATGTAGTCGCCGAGGGGGCGGTAGAGCAGCACGAGCACGACCACGACGGCCGCGACCTGGAGCACCCCGAACAGGATCGTCGCGTCCATCAGAACCGCTCCGGGGCGACCAGGGCGACGACGAGGTAGACGATCGCGGCGACGGCCAGCACCGCGGCGATGATCTCGAACACGATCATGCGCGGTCCACCGCCTTCGCGACGAGGGACACGAGGGCGAACAGCGCGAGGGTCAGCGCGAGGTAGATGATGTCGAGCACGACCCCGATCCAACTCCCGGGCGTCGCCGCCTCCGTCGATCCTCACGGTTCCCCTACGCCACGTCCGCCGATGCATGCGGCTTTCTCACGGTCGGCCCTATGCTCGCGAGGTGGAGACGCGCGGACACCGGATCAGGCCAGGGGCCGTGCTGGTGCTCGCCCTCGTCGCGGTCGCGGCGGTCTGCGTCGTCACCGGGTTCCTGCCGAGCGACGACGCCGAGGCGCTCGGGCTGCGGACCGCTCCGGTGCTGGGCTTCGTCGTCGCGATCACGATCGTCGCGGAGCTCGCGCGGGACGCGGCGGTGTTCGACGTGGTCTCGCAGCGGCTCGCCCGGTGGGGTCGAGGCAGGGTGGCGCTGCTGTGGCTGCTCGTGATCGCGCTCGCCGTGGTGAGCACGGTCTTCCTCTCGCTCGACACGACGGCGGTGATCGTCACGCCCGTGGTGGTGGTGCTCGCGCAGAGCATCGGTGTCCCGCCGATCCCGTTCGCGCTGGCGACCGTCTGGCTCGCGAACACGGCCTCGCTGGCCCTCCCGGTGTCGAACCTCACGAACCTGCTCGCGGCGCGTCAGATCGGCGACGGGCCCGCCGCGTTCGTCGCGCTGAGCTGGGCGCCGACCCTCGTCGGCATCCTCGTCCCCGTGCTGCTGCTCACCCTCGTGCACCGGCGCACCGTGTTCTCGCGCTACCGCACGCCCCCGCCCCGGCGCCCCGCCGATCCGGTGCTGTTCTGGACCGCGACGGGCGTGCTCGTGGTGCTCATGCCCGCGCTCGCCCTGAGCCACGACGTGTGGATCCCGGCGACGGTCGCCGCGGTCGCGCTCGTGGCGGTGTTCGCGGTGCGGCGGCGCAGGGCGCTGCGGTGGGGACTGGTGCCCTGGCAGGCGGTCGCGCTGGCCGCCGCGCTGTTCGTGCTGGTGGAGACGCTGCACGCGCGGGGAGCGCTCGACGTGCTCACCGCGCCGATCGCGGGCGACGGGTTCGGTGACCTCCTGCGGCTCGCGGCGCTCGGTGCCGTGAGCGCCAACGCCATCAACAACCTCCCCGCCTACCTCGTGCTCGAGCCCGCGGCGGGCGACCCCGTCGCGCTCATGGCGCTGCTGATCGGCGTGAACCTCGGCCCGCTGATCACGCCGTGGGCCTCGCTCGCGACGCTGCTGTGGCACCACCGCATCACCGCGCTCGGCGTGGAGATCCGCTGGAGCCGCTTCATGCTGTGGGGGACGGTGGCGGCGGTGCCGACGGTGATCGCCGCGGTCGCCGTGCTGGCCCTCGTCGCCGGCTAGTGCCGGGGGTCAGCTCCCTACCGGCCACTCCTCGGCGAGCAGACCGTAGTTCATGCCGTCGAGCCACTCGCCCGAGCGGTGCAGGGCGGTCTTGCGGCTGTGCTCCTCGCGGCGCATGCCGAGCCGCTCCATGAGCCGCCAGGAGGGCTCGTTGTCGGCGAAGCAGCCGGCGTGAACGCGGCGCAGGCCGAGCGGGCCGAAGCACACCTCGATCGCCGCCCGCACCGCCTCGGTCGCATAGCCGCGGCCTGTGGAGGCGGGGTCGAGCACCCAGCCGAGCTCGGCCTCCACGCCCTTCGCGCGCTCGGCGACCTCGAGCTGCGCCCAGGCGTCCTCGATGCGGATCATGAGGTCGCCGATGGGGGTGGGGGCGTCACCCTCGTGCTCGGGCAGGCGCTCGATCAGGTACAGCGACGCCAGTCGGGCGGGCTCGAGGTGGCGCTCGCGGAACGCCTCGATCGTGTCGGGCGCGAGGCCCAGCCAGCGGTTCACCTCGGGCAGGCGTCGCCACTCCCACATCGCGTCGAGATCGTCGGGTGTGCACGGACGCAGCTGCAGCCGGGGGGTGCGGACGGGCCAGGGAACGCCTTCGGTCATGCCCTCAGCCTAGGGCGGGCTCCGCGCCGCGCGACCCCGGACTGCCGGGTGCGTACGGCGAGGGCCGCGCAGGCGATCACGGCCAGTCCTCCCGCGACCGTGGGCCAGCCGATCTGCTCGTGCAGCAGCAACCCCGCCCACGCGATACCCATCACCGGCTGCACGAGCTGGATCTGGCTCACCTGCGCCATCGGCCCGATCGCGAGTCCGCGGTACCAGGCGAAGAAGCCGAGGAACATGCTGACCGCGGCGAGATAGGCGAACGCGAGCCACTGCACGGGTGTCGCGGCGGGCGGCTGCGCGACGGCGGCGACGACAGCGAGCGCGGCCATCGGGGGAGCGGCGAGCACGAGCGCCCAGGAGATCGTCTGCCACGACCCGAGCTCGCGCGCGAGCAGGCCGCCCTCCGCGTAGCCCACGGCCGCGGCGAGCACGGCCCCGAAGAGCAGCAGGTCGGCGACGTGGAGGGTGCCGAGTCCCCCGCCCTGTGCCACGGCGAACACGACGGCACACGCGGCGCCGGCGGCCGCGAAGACCCAGAACGACCGCGCCGGCCTCTCTCCCGTGCGCACCACGACGGCGACGGCGGTGGCGGCGGGGAGCAGGCCGATCACGACCGCGGCGTGACTTCCGGGCGTCGTGGTGAGGGCGAAGGAGGTGAGGATCGGGAAGCCGACGACCACGCCGCCCGCGACGACCGCGAGGCGTGCCCACTGTCGGGCCGTGGGTGTGCGGGACCGCGCGAGAGTGAGCACGCCCGCGGCGAGGACGGCCGCGACCACGGCGCGCGCCGACCCGATGAACAGGGGGGAGAGTCCGGCGACCGCGACGCGGGTGAAGGGCAGCGTGAAGGAGAAGGCGATCACGCCCAGGAGCCCCCAGGCGGCACCTGCGTATCCGGATAGCACTGTCGGACGAAGGACAGTAGCGCTACTCTGTTCTTTCATGGGTCAGGATAGCACCGAGCGCATCGTCCGCGGACTGCGTGCCTGGGTGGCGTCGGCCGCACCCGGTGCCCGGCTCCCGTCCAGTCGCGCGCTCGTCGCCGAGTACGGGGCGAGCCCGGTCACGGTGCAGCGCGCCGTGCAGCAGCTCGCGCGCAGCGGTCTGATCGACACGCGGCCGGGGGTCGGCACGTTCGTCCGGGCCGCGCGGGCCCCCAGAGCGCTGGACCACAGCTGGCAGACCGCCGCGCTCGGCCCCGCCCCCATGCGCTCCTCGGGTCTCTCCGCGACGCAGCGCACCGCCGCCCCGGACGTCATCGGCCTGCACTCGGGCTATCCCTCGCCCGAGCTGCTGCCGGAGCGCCTGGTTCGGCAGGCGCTCGTCCGGGCCTCGCGCACCCCCGCCGCGGTGACGCGCTCCCCGGCCGCCGGTCTTCCCGAGCTCCAGGCGTGGTTCGCCGCGGAGCTGGCGGCGACCGTCCCCTCCGGCATCGCGGCGCCGTCGCCCAGGGATGCGCTGGTCGTGGCCGGCAGCCAGAGCGGCCTGAGCTCGATCTTCCGGGCCGTCGTGGGCACCGGGCGGCCGCTGCTGATCGAGTCGCCCACGTACTGGGGGGCGCTCCTGGCGGCGGAGCAGGCGGGGGTCGCACTGGTGCCGATCTCTTCCGGACCGGCCGGTCCCGACCCGGACGAGGTGGAGCGGGCGTTCGCGCGGACGGGAGCGCGGGCGTTCTACGCCCAGCCGACGTTCGCGAATCCGAGCGGTGCACGCTGGTCGGCCGCGACGGGGGAGGCGGTGCTCGAGATCGTGCGGCGGCACGGGGCGTTCCTCATCGAGGACGACTGGGCGCACGACCTCGGCATCGACGCCGACGCGCATCCCCTCGCCGCGGCCGACGACGACGGACACGTGGTGTACGTGCGCTCGCTCACCAAGAGCGTCTCGCCCGCGCTGCGCGTGGCGGCGGTGATCGCCCGCGGCCCGGCGCGCGAGCGGATCCTCGTGGACCGGGCTGCCGAGGGCATGTACGTGAGCGGGCTGCTGCAGGCCGCGGCGCTCGACGTGGTGACGCAGCCGGCCTGGCGCACGCACCTGCGCGGATTCCGCGAACAGCTGCGCACGCGCCGTGACCTGCTGGTGTCGAGCCTCGCAGCGCACGCGCCCGGGGTGACGGTGGAGAACGTGCCGGCGGGCGGCCTGAACCTGTGGGCGCGGCTGCCGGAGGGGACGGACGTCGGCCGGGTCGTGCGGGAGTGCGAGCTCCGCGGCCTGCTCATCGCCCCGGGCGGAGAGTGGTTCCCGGCGGAGCCCGCTGGCGCGTACGTGCGACTCACCTACGCGAACGCCGATCCCTCCCGGTACGCCGAGGCCGCGGGCATCCTCGGCGCCGTCGTCGACGGGTCCTGACTCCTCACTTCCGCGGCCAGAGCTTCCGGCGCAGCGCGGGGAACAGCAGGGCGACCGCGACGAGCAGGGAGATCGCGACGTTGAGCAGGAAGATCGGATTCTCCCCTGAGAGGAACTCGTAGACCACCGCGTTCCCGGCGGCGCTGATCACGGCGAGAGCCAGCACGAGATACATCGTTCTTCTCCCGTGGGCAGTGCGCGCGCTCCTTTCACCCTCCAGACTACCTCATATGACGACAGTATGATCCGAAATGACTGCCATGGAGCATGGTAGGTGCGGCCTCGACCCGGCGGTCTCGGCTGAGCCGGCGCGCGCGGAAGCCGCCGGACTCAGTCCGTCGAGGGGGGACCGGCGGGGCGGTGGGCGCGTCGGCCCGACACCACGACTGGGCGACCGGCGCGCTCCTGGCCGGGCAGCGGGCGGGAGCGGCGACCGTAGATGAGCTCGGACGAGTCGAGCAGCCACGGCACCAGGGTGATCGAGACGCCGTGCACCAGCATGAGCTGGTTCGCGAGGCGACGTGCCCGCCGGTTGTGCAGGAACGACTCCCACCAGTGGCCCACGATGTACTGCGGCAGATACACGGTCACGACCGAGGAGCCGTGCTTCTCGCGGTACTGGCGGATGAACTGCGTCACCGGCTGCGCGAACGAACGGTACGGCGACTCGACGATCACGAGGGGCACCGGCACGAGGTGCTCGGCCCACTCGCGCTGCAGCGCCGCCGCGTCGTCGGCCGACACGGCCACGTGCACCGCGAGCGTCTTGTCGTGCTTGGCGGCGATCGCGTAGTCGATGGCCTTCATGACCGGCTTCTGCAGATGGTTCACGAGCACGATCGCCACGTCGCCCGACGCCCCGAAGCGGGTGGTGTCGTCGATCGCGATCTCGTGTTCCACGTCGCGGTAGTACCGCTTCACGCCGATCATGAGGAACGCGAGCACCGGGATCGCGAAGAACACCAGGTAGGCGCCGTGCGTGAACTTGGTGATGGTCACGATGACCAGCACCAGCACCGTGAGGGTCGCCCCGGCCGAGTTGATCAGCAGGCCCACCTTCGCCGAGCGGCGGTCGGTCGCCGCCGCGCCGTCTCGCGGCCCTGTCGCCGGTGCGCGCAGCACGCGTCTCCAGTGGCGCACCATGCCGATCTGCCCGAGCGAGAACGACACGAACACCCCGATGATGTAGAGCTGGATCAGTGTCGTCAGCCGGGCCTGGAACACCACCAGCACCGCGATCGCCGCGATGCCGAGCAGGATCATGCCGTTCGAGAACACCAGTCGGTCGCCGCGGGTGTTGAGCGACTTGGGGGCGTAGCCGTCGCGCGCGAGCACCGCGCCCAGCAGCGGGAAGCCGTTGAAGGCCGTGTTCGCCGCGAGCAGCAGCACGCACGCGGTCGCCGCCTGCACGATGAAGAAGGGGATGCTGCCGCCGCCGAACGTCGCGGCCGCGATCTGCGCCATCAGGCTCGGCTGCGGCGTGGTGCAGTCGAAGCCGATCAGGTCGCACGGGTTCTCGGCGTAGTGCACGCCCGTGATGAGCGCGAGGGCGGTGAGGCCGGAGAACAGGCAGATCGCGATGGTGCCCATGAGCACGAGCGTGGACTGGGCGTTGCGCACCTTGGGCGCCCGGAACGCGGGCACGCCGTTCGACACGGCCTCGACACCGGTGAGCGCGGAGCATCCGCTCGAGAACGCGCGCAGGATGAGGAGGATGACGGCCGCCTGGCTCAGGCTCTCCGCCTGCACGCTGAAGTCCGCGCTGGACGCGACGGGGGCGTCGCCGAAGACCGTGCGGATCAGGCCCGTGACGATCATGATGCCGACCGAGCCGATGAACACGTACGTCGGGATCGCGAACACCAGCGACGCCTCGCGCACGCCGCGCAGGTTCACGATGATGATGAGGATCACGAAGCCCACCGCGAGTTCGACGCGGAAGGGGTCGAGCCCCGGCACGGCCGAGATGATGTTGTCCACGCCCGAGGCGACCGACACCGCGACGGTCAGCACGTAGTCGACCAGGAGTGCCGCCGCCACGATCACGCCGGGGATCTCGCCGAGGTTCTTCGACGCGACCTCGTAGTCGCCGCCGCCCGAGGGGTAGGCCTTGATGAGCTGACGGTAGCTGAGCACCACCACGAGCAGCAGCACCACGACGGCGATCGCGACGAGCGGCGTGAACGACAGGAACGTGAGCCCGCCGATCAGCAGGATCATCACGAGCTCCTGCGGCGCGTAGGCCACCGAGCTCAGCGCGTCGGAGGCGAAGATCGGCAGCGCCATGCGCTTGGGGAGCAGCTGCTCGTCGACCTGCTCGCTCGTCAGCGGGTCGCCGATGAGGATGCGCTTCGCTCGCGGCGGCGCGTCCGCGCCGAGTCGGGTTTCTTCTGACACGTCCGGCGACACTACGCCCGCGCGCGGCGCCCTCACAAGATCCTTACGGAATCCCTACGGTCGCATTCCGCACCCTGACGGAATCCTTACGGGCACCGCGTAGCCTTGTTCTCCATGGGGGAGCAGGTCGTTCTGGGTGTCATCGCGATCGCGATCGGAATGGCCGTCGGCATCGTGCTGTTCGTGCCGTTCGTCGCGATCAGCTACCGCCGCCGCGGGAGGCTCAGCTTCGGGAGGACGATGCTGTGGCTCGCCGCCCTGATCTACTTCTGGGCGATCTGGACGTACACGCTGCTGCCTCTGCCCGACCCCGACGCGATCCGCTGCGTCGGCGCGATCATCGACCCGATGTCGGTCGTGCACGATCTGCAGCGCGCGTTCGCGTCTCCCCAGCCGTTGCGTCACCCGGCGTTCCTGCAGCTGGCCTTCAACGTGCTGCTGTTCCTCCCGCTCGGGGCGTTCGTGCGGGTGCTGGCCGGCCGCGGGGTCGTGGTCGCCCTGGTCGCGGGTCTCGGGCTCTCGCTGCTGGTCGAGACCACGCAGCTGACCGGCGTGTGGGGACTGTACCCGTGCGCGTACCGGTTCTTCGACGTCGGCGACCTGATGACCAACACGATCGGCGCGGTCGTGGGCTGCACGCTCGCACTCGTCGTGCCGCGCGCCCTGCGCGGCTCGCGCGCCGCCGCGGATGCGGATCAGCCGCGCGCGGTCACGCGCGGACGCCGGGCCCTGGCGATGCTGTGCGACGGTCTGGCGTACTTCTTCGTGAGCGCTGTCGTCGCCGTGACCGTGCAGCTCTGGCTCGCGTACGTCGTGGACGACCGGGCGGCGGTGCTCGACGGCGCTGCGTCGGAGCTGGTGAGCACGGTGGCCGCCTCGGGCCTGTGGCTCGTTCTGATCCTCGTCACCGGTCGCTCGGTCGGCGATGTCGCGGTGCAGCTGCGCTACACCGGCTCGCGCCTGCCGATGATGCTCGCGCGCCTGCTGCGGTGGGCGGGCGGCATCGGCGGCATCGGCGCGCTCGCCCTGCTCGGCTTCCCGTTCGACCTGATCTCTTCGGTGCTCTACCCGGTGGCGGTCGTGCTGCTGTTCACCACGCGTCGCGGCCGCGGGCTCCCCGGGCTCCTCTCCGGGCAGGACGTGGAGGACGCCCGGCAGCCGCAGGAGCAGGCGCCCGCCGCATCCGCGTGACCGGTCGGCCTGACCGGCTGATCGTGCGTGCGAGGGAGGCCGGGCTCGGTCGGGACGCGCCGGACGCTCCCGCGTGACCGTGATAATCCACAGCGCTTTCCGATCACGGATCGATAACGTCGATCCCATGAGCGTGATCCCGGTCGACGAAGCCATGATCAGCGAGGCCAAGGAGCTGCGCGATCAGCTGCAGCGCTTCCTGCGCGAGTACGAGTTCGGCATGCGGGAGGTGGAGACGAAGATCTCGATCCTGCGCGACGAGTTCACGCACGACCACGCCTACAACCCGATCGAGCACGTGAAGAGCCGCCTGAAGTCGCCGGACAGCATCGTGGAGAAGCTCGCGCGCAAGGGGATCGACGAGCCCGACTTCGAGCGCATCCGCGCCGAGATCACCGACATCGCCGGGGTGCGGGTCACGTGCAGTTTCGTCGCCGACGTGTACCGGCTGTTCGACCTGCTCACCGCGCAGGACGACGTGACCGTGCGCACCGTGAAGGACTACATCGCGCAGCCGAAGGCGAACGGCTACAAGAGCCTGCACGCGATCATCGAGGTGCCCGTGTTCCTGTCGACCGGCGCGCTCTCGGTGCCGGTGGAGGTGCAGTTCCGCACGATCGCGATGGACTTCTGGGCGAGCCTGGAGCACAAGATCTACTACAAGTTCTCCAACCAGGTGCCCTCGCACCTCGTGCAGAGCCTGACCGACGCGGCGGATGCGGCCGCCGAGCTCGACAGCCGCATGGAGCGCCTGCACCGCGAGGCGCACGGCGTCCCGCGCCGGCAGCTCGCCCCGCCGCCCCCGC
>NZ_SSDM01000079.1:0-15279 GCF_004794375.1 Microbacterium sp. K35
CGACCGCGGCGGCGGTCTCGTGCGCCCTGGCCGCCTCACGCTGCGCCCGCTGCTCCTCGGCCGCCCTGGCCTCGGTCTCCGCCTGGGCGGCACCCGCGCGGTACCCCTCGGCGTGGCCCTCCGCGTAGCCGCGACGGCGTGCACGCTCCTGCTCGGCGCGGTGGTCGGGGCCGCCGAGCCGCGGGAAGGCCGCGGGGGCGAAGGCGTCAGTAGACATATTCGTCCTCGTCGGCGCGCTGCACCGTGATGTCGCCCGCCGCCTCCAGGGCTCGGATCGTGCGGACGATCTCGGCGCGTGCCTCCTCGACCTGCGACATGCGGACGGGGCCGAGCGTGCGGGCCTCCTCGTCGAGGTTCTCCCTGTTGCGCTCGGAGACGTTGCGGCGGATGAGGTCGACGATGGGCTGCGGGGCTCCCTTGAGGGCCAGCGCGAGCGAGCGGATGTCCATGCCGCGCAGCACGCGCTGCGTGTCCCGGTCGTCGAGCTTGACGATGTCGACGAACGTGAACATGCGCGAGCGGATGTCCTCCGCGAGGGCGCTGTCGCGGTCTTCGATGCTCGCCAGAAGCGCCTTCTCGATCGTCGCCCCGGAGCGGCCGATGATCTCCACGAGCGGCTCGACACCGCCCAGCACCTCCGGGGCGTCGCGCGACGCGAAGCTGCCGGTGCGCGACTTGAGGGCGTCGGCGACGATCGCGATGGCCTCCTGCGACGCGGTACCCATGGTCGCGATGGCCTGGGCGACGTCGGTGCGAGCGGGGTCGGGGAACGCGGCGAGCACCGCGGCGGCCTGATCCGCGGAGAGGTGGGCGAGCACGAGCGCGACGGTCTGCGGCAGCTCGCCGTCCAGCAGGGTGGCCAGTTGCGCGGGGTCGGCCGAGGTGAGGAACTCGAACGAGGCGCTCATCGAGGTCGAGCCGACGCGGCCCAGCACGGCCGCCGCCCGTTCGGCGCCGAACGACGCCTCCAGCAGTCCGGCCGCGATGTCGCGTCCGCCGCGTGCGGGCGGCAGGTGCCCGGCGGCGATGCGGTGGAACTGTCCGAGTGCCTGCGCCGTCGTGGCGGCGTCGAGGTCCTGCAGCCCGATGATCTCCGCGGCCACCGCCTCCGCCTCGGCCTCGGACAGGTGCTTCATCACCTCCACCGCCTGGGCGCGGTCGAGGTTCATGAGCACGACCGCGGCGGTCTGCCGGTCGGTCAGCCCGGTCACGCGTGCGACCGATCGTCGATGAGGGTGCGCAGCAGCTCGGCCGTGCGCTGCGGATCCTGCCGGGTGAGGGCGCCGATCTCGGCGCGGCGGCGCTCGAGGCTGACCTGGGCGGGCTCCGGGTCGGGCTCGGGCTCCGGGTCGAGGTCGGGCGCCGGCTCCAGGAACGCCAGCGGGGTGGTCGGGGCCTCCAGCACGGCGGTGGGTGCGTCGGCGGACAGCGCCGACAGGGCGGGCGGCCGGTCGCCGAACAGCTGATCGAACTCCTCCACGCGCCCGGCCCGACGGCGGGCGCGGATGATGAACGCGGCGATCGCGGCGATCAGGGGGATCGCGATGGCCGCGGCGATGATGACGGTGTTGAGCAGGGCGGCCTGTCGTTCCGCGTTCTCGGCGTCCTTCGCGGCCTGCAGCGCCGCCTGCGCGGACTCGGCGTCGGTCTTGCTGAACGCGACCAGCTCGACGGTGAGGTCGTCACCGCGGGCGCGGTCGATGCCGGCGGCCGTGGACACCAGGTCGCTGAGCTGTGCGGAGCTGAGGTCGCCGCCCGCCCCGGCGTCGACGGCGACCGACACCGACTGCCGCAGCAGCGTGCCGGCCGGGGTCGAGGTGCTCTCGGTGGCCTTGTTGACCGCGTTGGTGCGGCTCTGCTCGGTCGCCGACGACGTGCCGCCGTTCTCGCTGGGCACGGCGATGTTGTCGGGGCCGAGCACGCCGGCCTCCGAGCTCGCGCCGTTCTGCGTCTGGCTGCGGGTCTCCTCGGTCAGAGGCGGGGCGCCCTCGGCCGGGGTGTAGGTCTCCTCGATGCGCTCGTTCACCGACCGGTCGATCTCGGCGACCACCGTGACGGTCGCGTTGCCGGGGCCGACCACCGTGTCGAGCATCTGCTGCACGCTCGCCGTGACGCGTGCCTCGTAGTCGCCCGCCTGCTGGTCGAGGCCGCCCGTCGAGCCGACGCCGACGGCCGACAGCGTGCGCCCGGTCTGGTCGACCACGGCGACGTTCTCCGGCTTCATGCCGCTGACCGCCGCGGAGGTGAGGTGCACGATCGCCTCGACCTGCTTCTGGTCGAGGGTGCTGTTGCCCGCGGTCTCCACGAACACGGAGGCGGTCGCGTCGACGGTCTCCGACACGAACACGCTCTCCTCGGGGATCGCGAGCTGCACGGAGGCGGCGGAGACCCCGTCGATCGCGGAGATCGTGGCGGCGAGCTCGCCCTCGATGGCGCGCTTGTACGTCACCGACTGCTGGAACTCGGAGGTGGTGACGCCAATGTCGTCGAGCAGCGAGTAGCCGGCGCTGTTGGCGCTGGGCAGTCCGGCGGATGCGGCGGCGAGGCGCTGGTCGTACACGTCCTTCTCCGGCACGAGGACGGTGGCGCCGCCGTCGGCGAGCTCGTACGGCACCGACGCGGAGCGGAGCTGCTCGACCACGGCGTTGGCGTCGGTCGCGCTCAGCCCGGAGAACAGCGGGGTGTAGGTGGGGCGGGTGAGCCAGCTCGACAGGGCGATGATGCCGAGGGCGAGCACGGCGACACCGATGATGGCGATGGTGCGCTGGGCGAGCGAGAACCCCGCGATGACACGGCGGATGCGCTGGAACGCACCGGCGACGGCCGGGGGCATCAGGCCTGCATCCGCATGATCTCGTTGAACGCGTCGACGCCCTTGTTGCGCACGGCGGCGACGAGCTCGAGCGTCACGGCCGCGCGCGACGACGCGATCATGGCCGCGTGGATGTCGTCGAGGTCGCCCGTGACCGCGGCGACCTTGAGCGCGTCGGAGTCGGACTGCAGCGAGCGCAGCTCGTCGATCGCGCCCGTGACGCTGTTCGCGAAGGCGGAGCCGTCGGTCGTCTTCGCCCCGGTGACGGGGGAGGTGGTGAGACCGAGGGACGAGGCGACGGCCTCGATTCCGGAGACCGCGCTCATGCGTTGCGTCCGATCTGCAGGGCCGACTCGTAGGTCGTGCGGGCTCGGTCGACGATCGCCGCGCTGGCCTGGTAGCCGCGCTGCGCGAGGATGAGCTGGCTCATCTGGTCGCCAAGGTCGATGTCGGGGTAGCGCACGTAGCCGTTCGCGTCGGCGAGGGGGTGGTCGGGCTGGTGCACGAGGCGGCCCTCGGCGCTGCCCTGCACGGTGCCGGCGACGTAGACGCCCGGCGACTGGGCGCTGGTCTGCGCGAGCACGTAGCGCGCACGGAACGCGGCGCCGTCGGTCGAGCGCACCGTGTTGATGTTGGAGATGTTGTCGCTGATGGCGTCGAGCCACTTGCGGTGCACGGTCAGTCCGGTGCCGGCGATGCCGATCGCGTCGAAGGTCATGAGGTCCTCATCGCGGTGCGCATGGAGGAGAACGAGCCGTTCACGGCCTGCGTCGCGAACTGGTAGCGCAGCATGGTGTCGATGCTGGAGAGGGTCTCGGTGTCGAGGTTGACGTTGTTCCCGTTGAGCCTGGTCGGCTCCAGCGAGGTGCCGACCGTCGCCGACACGCGTCCGTCGCCGCGGGCGATCGAGTCCGCGAGGGCCTCCTCGAACCGCACGCGCTTGGCGTGGTAGTCGGGGGTGTTGATGTTGGCGATGTTGTCGGCGATGGCCCGCTGGCGCAGCGAGAGCCCATCGAGCGCACTCGTGAGTGCGGTGATGGTGACAGAGTCGAACACGAACCGGCTCCCCGTGTGTGGTGGAAATGGCCGATCCCTGGCCGAGTCTTGCGAGCCATCCGTGCTCACGGTGCACTGTCGGCAGGCAGGCCGGGTGCGTTAGGCGGCCGTCAGCCGTCCACGTCGAGGTAGGCCGGTGCGTCGGGTTCGCGCGGTGCCGGTACGCGCCCCACGGCGCCGAGGTGCTGGCGGACGCCGTCGATCTCGTGGCGTACGCGGTCCATGGCCGCGCGCTGGCGGTCGATCACGCGGCGGACGCGGTCGGCGAGGTGCGCGGGCAGCGGCGCGGGCGGCGGCGTCCAGGGCGGCAGCTCGTGCGTCTCGACGGCTCCGTCGGGTGCGGCGAGGATGCGCTCGGCCTCCTGCTCCAGCCGGTCCAGCAGCTCCTCCCAGGCGTCGGCGCTCACGCGCGGCTCTCCGCGAGCGACCGGGACGCCTCGTGCCAGGCGTCGCGCAGCGGGGCGACGATGCCGTGGCAGGCCCTGGTGCGTTCGGGGTCGCGGCCGATGTTCGCGCCGATGAGCGTCTGACTGAGGAAGACGTAGAGCGAGCGGAGGCCGGCGCTGCCGTTCCACTCGTCGGTGAGCGACGACGACAGTTCGGCGACGATGGCCTGCGCGTGCTGCAGCTGCGCGTTCGCCTCGGCCCAGTCGCCCGCGCGCTGGGCGGTCTCGCCGCGTTCGATGTCGAGCAGCAGGCGGTCGTAGAGCATGGTGACCAGTCGCTCCGGCGGCGCGGAGAGGATGGCGTCCTCGCGGTAGCGCTGCTGGGCGCGCAGGGCGGCGTTCATGCTCACGAGTCCGATCCGGAGCGGCTGCTCGGCAGCGAGTTGATCTGCGACGCCAGGTACGACGATTGCGACTGCATCTGCGACAGCATCACCTCGAGCCGGGCGTAGGTGCGCTCGAGGGTGGCCTTGCGCTGCGCGAGGCGCACGTCCCAGCGCTCCATCTGCTCGCCGAGGCTCTTGACCTCGCTCTCCTGCCCGGTGATGCGGGTGGTGAGCAGTCCGTCGTACTTGTCGGAGAACGACGTCGCGGTCTCCTCGATGCGCGCGGCGACCGCGGAGAAGAGCGCGCCGACCGCATCCGGGTCCTTCGCGAGCTCCTCGGCGAACTTGTCCTCGTCGAACGTGAGCTTGCCGTACATGTCGGTCGAGATGCCGATGGTGGAGGGCGAGACGCCGTCGACCGGGTGCTGCACGGCGTCGGCGAGCGCGGTGCGCATGCCGCGGATGGTGCTGTCGCCGGTGAACACGCCGAGGGTCGTCTTGCCGCCCTGACCGGTGGGGACGGTCGCCTTCGAGCCGTTGTCGATGCGGGTGAAGATGTCGGTCACGAGGGCGATGAACTCGCCGGAGGCCTTGGTGCGGGCGGCCGTGTCGACGGCGACGGTCACGGTGACCGGGGTGGTGGAGGGGGTGGAGACGGTGACGTCGACGCCCTCGAACAGGTCGGTGAAGGTGTTGCTGGTCGAGGTGAGCACCTGCTCGGCGCCGGTTCCTGCCCACAGGCGCACCTGGGCGTCGGTGCCGGTGGCGATCACGGCCGCGCCGGTCTCGGTGGCGACGTCGGTCGCGGTTCCGTTCTGCACGGCGGCGATATCGCCGCGGTACACGCGGAAGCGCCCGGCCTCACCGGAGTCCTCGGCGCGCAGCTGCAGGCGGTGCAGCGGGTTGCCGTCGGCGTCGCGCCCGGCGGGCACGGCGGTGGCCACGATCCCCGTGTCGGCGTCGTTGATCGCCTGCGCGATGTCCTGGATCGACGCGGAGTCGGCCTGCACCTGCACGCGCTCGCCCGCGGCGTTCTCCAGGGTGAGCACGGGCGGGTCGACGGCCCAGCCGCGCGAGGCGGCAGTGACGACGGTGTGGGTCTGGGCGACGCGGTCGACGACGATGTCGGTGGTGAGCGGGACGGCTCCGGCCCGTAGCGCGACCTTCACGGTGTCGGACGACGAGGTGCCGGTGAAGCGGTCGAGACCACCGGGGGCTGCGGCCTTCTCGGCGGCGGTCGCGAGGTTCTGCACGGCGGTGTTGAGGGTGCGCAGCTGCGTCATGACGGCGTTCTTGTCGTCGATCTTCGCCTTGAGCAGCGTGCGCGGGATCGCGTGCACGTCCATCAGCGCCTTGATGATGTCGGTGGTCTTCAGGCCGGACACGAGGCCGTCGAGCGAGAGCGACATGCGCGATCCCTTCCGTGTGGGGGAGGGTCCGGGTGACGGACGGCGCCGTCACCCGGACCCCCGGTGCGATTCAGTGCTGCGGTGCGGATCAGCGCAGCAGCTGGAGCACGCCCTGGTTGGCCTGGTTGGCCTGTGCGAGCATCGCCGTTCCCGCCTGCGACAGGATGTTCGCCGACGTGAACTTGACCATCTCGGACGCCATGTCGGTGTCGCGGATGCGGCTCTCGGCGGCGGCGAGGTTCTCGGCCGACACGTTGAGGCTGTTGATGGTCGACTCGAAGCGGTTCTGCAGCGCACCGTAGCCGGCACGTGCGGTCGAGACCGCCTGGATCTGCGTGTCGATGCCCGCCAGAGCAGCGCCGTACGATGCCGCGTCCGTCATGCCCGTCGCGAGCGTCTTGATGTCGGCACCGAGCGTGGCGAAGTTGGTCAGGTTCACCGAGATCTGGTCTTCGGCGGCGACCGCTCCCGCGCCCACCTGGAACGTCAGCGTCGTGCCGCCCGAGAGCAGCTTGATGCCGTTGAAGTTGGTGCTCGCCGCGATCCGGGTGAGCTCGTCGCCCAGGGCGGAGATCTCGGTCTGGATGGCGTTGCGCGACTTCGCGTTGTTCGAGTCGTTCGCGCCCTGGTTGGTCAGGTCGCGAACGCGCTGCAGGATGGAGTGCACTTCGGTCAGGGCGCCTTCTGCGGTCTGGATGACCGAGATGCCGTCCTGGGCGTTGCGGGCCGCGACGTTCAGGCCGTTGACCTGCGAGCGCAGGCCCTCGGAGATCGCGAGACCGGCGGCGTCGTCCGCTGCGCGGTTGATGCGGAAACCGCTCGAGAGCTTCTCGAGCGACTTCGACACGTCGTTCTGCGTGTTGGACAGGTTGCGGTAGGCGTTGAGCGCCGACACGTTGGTGTTGATCTGCATACCCATGAGGGTTTCCTCCGTGATGTGTTGTACGGGGGACCGTCCGTGGTCTCCCGCTCACACCTATCGGCGGAGGAGGCGCGCGCGTTAGGGACGCGGCGTGGTCAGGCGGGGGCCGCGGTGCGGAACACCTCGCCGATGCGGGCGCCGGAGGCCGCGGCGATCCGGCCGAAGTAGGCGTCGCGGGCGGCGGGGGAGATGCGGGTGGAGGCGACGGGCTCCACCGTGCCCTCGGCGAAGTAGCGGTCGAGCGCGTCGCGCAGCAGCCGCACGGCCTCCGATCGCTGCTGCGAGACGGCGGAGTGGGTCACCCCCAGCTCTTCGGCGATCTCCTTCACGGGCCGTTCCTCGATGTACACGGCCAGCACGATGCGGCGCATGCGCTCGGGAAGGGCGGCGATCGCGTGCTCCAGCACCTCGCGGCGCTCCCCGACCAGGGCGGACTCCTCGGGCAGGGGCACGTCGGCGACCAGGTCGCGGGCGGCCGGGTCGTCGATGGTGGAGACGGTGCGCGCGGCGTCGGCGAGTGCTTCCGACACGGCCTCCCTGGGCGAGCCCATGGCCGTCGCGACCTCGGTCACGGTGGCCGTGCGGCCGAGGGCGGCGGTGAGGGTGTCGCGCACGGCGACGGTCTCCTTGATGCGCTTGCGGATGCCGCGGGACGCCCAGTCCATGGAGCGCATCTCGTCGGCGAACGCACCGAGGATGCGGCGCCGGGCGTAGGCGCCGAAGGGGACGCCGAGCGCGGGGTCGTAGGCGTCGGCGGCGGTCACGAGGGCGAGCGCGCCGACGGCGGCGAGCTCTTCGCGGGGGATGTGGGTTGCCCGAGCATGGGTGTCCGCAGCGAGATAGCCGACCAGGGGAAGGTTGGCCTCGACGAGGCGGTTGCGCTCAGCGCGCGACGACATGGGGGATGATCCACCTCTCTGGATGCACTCCGGAAGCTCCATGGCGAGGGGTAGATGCGCATATCACATAATTCGCGATATGTACATGGGGAGAACTAACCACCGCCGTTCCACATAGTAACCTTATGGGCGCGGCGGCCGATAGGGATTAATGAACCGTTAACAGGCGGGTCGATCGCACCGGCGTTGGGGCGGGGGATCGCTGGGGAACAAGGGGATCATGGGAGCCAACGAACTATCGATGCAGCTCTGGCGCGAGCGCGAGCTGCTCGAGATGCTGCTTTTCAAGCTCGACGAGCAGCAACTGCTGCTCGCGGCTGGCCGATCGCACTGGATACAGTTTGCGGCACGCGAGATCGATCAGGTACTCGATCGTCTGCGCAGCGCAGGACTGTCCAGGGCCGTCGAGGTCGCCGGAGTCGCGCAGGAGTGGGGCGCCTCGGACGAGGCGACCATCACGGAGCTCATCGAGCACGCGCCGGAGGGGGCGTGGGCCGACGTGCTCACCGACCACCTGCGCGCGCTCGTGCGGCTGACGGCGGAGGTCGAGCAGATGCGCGACTCCACCGCCGAGCAGCTCAGCGGCGTGCTCCGCGCGACGCAGGAGACCATCGCCGCGCTCGGCCTCGAGAGCGGCGAGTACACCACCCGTGGAGACCGCGCCCGCGAGGACTCCGCCCGCATCATCGACACAGAGATGTGACCGAGAGGGGACCATGTCGACTTTCAGTGGACTGAACACCGCCGCGAGCGGACTCGCCGCGGCACGCCGCGGCATGGACGTCGTCGGACAGAACATCGCCAACCAGAAGACCGAGGGGTACACGCGGCAGCGGGTCGAGACCTCGTCGATCGCCGCCGTCGCCCAGACGGGCCGCTTCAGCATGGGGGCGCTCCCCGGCCACGGCGTGTCGATCGACGGCGTCGCCCGGCTCGGTGACGCCCTGCTCGACGCGCGGGTGCGCGACACCCTCGGTACCTCGGGCTACTGGTCGGCACGCGCCCTCGCCGCGACCACGGCCGAGGCTGCTCTGGGCGAGCCGACCGACAAGGGTCTCGCCAACCGCCTCACCTCCTTCTGGGCGGGGTGGCAGGAGCTCGCGAACACGCCCGACTCCGGCGCCGCCGCGGCGAGCGTCCTGGAGTCCGCGAAGGAGCTCGCCGCGCACGTGGCCGGCGGCTACCGCACGGTGGCAGCGCAGTGGACGGCCGCACGCGAGTCGGCGGGTCGCGCGGTCGATCAGGTGAATGCGGCCGCCGAGCAGATCGCCGTGCTCAACAGCGAGATCCGCGACGCGCTCGCCGCCGGGCGTTCCGCGAACGAGCTGATGGATCGCCGGACCGTGCTCGCGGAGGATGTCGCCCGCCTCACGGGCGGCACCGGGACCCTGGAGAGCGACGGCACGCTCACGCTGCGCCTCGGCGGCAACGCCCTGGTCTCCGGCGGCGACGCCCGGCGTCTCGCCCTCACCGGGCCGACCGCGATCGAGGCGGGGCAGCGCGTCGGAGTGATCTGGGAGTCGGCACCCGACCTTCCGGTCTCGGTCGACGGCGGCGAGCTGGGCGGCACGCTGTCGGTGCTGGCGCCGGCCGGCGACGGGGGCATGCTCGCGCAGCTCGCCTCGACCTACGACCGTGTGGCGACCGCGCTGGCCGAGTCGCTCAACGCGCAGCACCGGGCCGGTGTCACGGCCTCCGGTCAGCCGGGCGGCGACTTCTTCACCCTCCCGGCGACGGGTTCCGCGGCCCTCGGGCTGCGCGTGGCCGTGACGAGCGCCGACCAGCTGGCCCTGGCGGCTCCGGGCGCGGGGGCGAAGGATGCGAGCAACGCCGATCTCATCTCGCAGATCGGACGGCGCGCCACCTCGCCCGATGCGCTGTGGACCGACCAGGTCACCCGCTTCGGCGTTTCGACCGCGGCCGACGTGCAGCGCGCGAAGGTGTCGGAGTCGGCGGCGGCGGGGGCCATCGGCGCCCAACAGTCCGTCGCGGCCGTCGACGGCGACGAGGAGACGATCAGCCTCCTCACCTACCAGACCGCGTATCAGGCGGCCGCCCGCGTGCTCACCGCCGTGGACGAGGCCCTCGACGTCCTGATCAACCGCACGGGCGTCGTCGGACGCTGATCGGAGGAGCACCGTGATCTCTCGCGTGACGCAGTCCACCATGACCCAGACGGCCATGCGCCAGTTGCAGGCCAACCTGTCCGAGCTCGCGCGGTTGCAGGACCAGGCGACCTCGCAGAAGGCGTTCGCGGCACCGTCGGACGACCCGACCGCCGCGGCCGCGGCCCTGGCGCTGCACGCCGAGCAGCGCCGCACCGAGCAGTACGCCCGCAACATCGACGACGGGCTGGCGTGGGTGACCGCGGCCGACAGCGCCATCACCGCCAGCACCTCGCTGCTGTCCCGCGTGCGCGACCTCACGGCGCAGGGCGCCAACGACGGCGCGCTCGACGCGACCGCCAAGGAGGCCCTGGCGGTGGAGCTGGAGGGCATCAGGGGCGAGCTGCTCGCGCAGGCGAACACCCGTCTGCTCGGCCGCTCCGTGTTCGCCGGCACGTCGGACACCGCGGCCTTCGCGGCCGACTACTCGTACAGCGGCGTCGCGGGCTCCGAGGTCACGCGTCGCGTGTCCGACGCCGCCTCGGTCCGCGTCGACACCGACGGCGCGGCCGTGTTCGGCGCGGGGGACGACTCCGTGTTCGCGCTGGTCGACCGCATCGTGGCGGATCTCCGCTCCGGCACCAACGTCGGGCCGCGGCTCGGCGAGATCGACGACCGCCGCACCGCGATGCTCGGGGTGCAGGGCTCGGTCGGCACCCGTCAGTCCCAGATCGAACGCGCCAAGGAGGCGGCCGTGCAGAATTCCGTGTCCCTCGAGTCCCGCCGCGCGGCGGTCGAGGACGTCGACTCCGTGGAGGTCCTCATCCGCCTCCAAGCCCAGGAGCTCGTCTACCGGTCGGCGCTCGCGGTGAACGCCCGCGTGCTGCAGCCCTCGCTGATGGACTTCCTGCGATGACCGCGGCGCTCACCTTCACCGCCCCGCCTCCCGGGCTCGCCCCGCACGTCGATTTCTCGCTCGCGCCGATCGACGGCGCCGACGGGCTGTTCGCGCTGCGCGCCGTGGCCGACGAGGCGCTGCGGCTGTACCTGGTCGACCCGAGCACCGTGCTCGGGGAGTATGCGCCGACGCTGAGCGACGCCCAGGTGGACGACCTGGCACTGCGCTCGCCCGACGATGCCCTGGTGCTCGTGGTCGCGCACCCCTCGGCGGATGGCGTGAGCGTGAACCTCCTGGCGCCCGTGGTCGTGAACCGGACGACGGGCGCGGCCGCCCAGGTCATCCTGGAGGATCAGGACTACCCGGTCAGGGCGCCCCTGGGCTGAGCGGGCGGCCCCTCCTGCACGGCGCCGGAGGGCCCGTGACGACTACCCTGGAGGGGTGATCCTCGCCGTCGACACGTCCCTTGGCACCGCCGTCGCTCTCATCGACCCCGACGGGACGCCGCGGGCCGAGGCGGGCACCGCCGATCCGCTCGGTCATGCGGAGGTGATCGGCGATCTGCTCGCCGAGGTGCTCCGCGACGGAGGCTCCGACGGCATCACCCACGTCGTGTCCGGCATGGGTCCTGGACCGTTCACCGGGCTGCGCATCGGGATCGCCGCCGCCCGCGCGTTCGCCCTCGGCCGCGGCCTGCCCGTGCTGCCGGTCCCGAGCCACACCGCGGCGGCGCTCACGGCCCTGCCGACGCAGTCCGGCCCGTTCGCGATCGTCACCGACGCACGCCGCCGCGAGGTCGCGGTCACGGTGTTCGACGGGCTCGACGACGACGGACTGCCGGTGGTCGTGGCCGATACGGTGCTGGTGCGGGCCGTCGATGCGGACACCCACCTCGACGGCATCCCGCGCGTCGACACGACCGTGCTCTCCGCGGTCGACCTGGCCAGGGCGGGCGCGCGGGCGCTGGCCGCGGGCCGCACGCTCGCCGACGCCGAGCCGCTGTACCTCCGTCACCCCGACGTGACGCTGCCCGGAGCGCCGAAGAAGGTGGGTTCGTGACGCTGCGGGAGGCGGTGCCGGGCGACCTCGACGCGATCATGGCGATCGAGGAGCGGTCGTTCCCCACCGACGCCTGGAGCCGCGAGACCATGGCGAGCGAGCTGTCGAGTCCGCACGGCCGCTATCTGGTCGACGAGGTCGACGGCGAGATCGTGGGGTACGGCGGGGTCAGGGCTCTGCAGGGCGGCGCCGACGCCGACATCCAGACCATCGCCCTGCTCGCGGAGCACCGGGGCCGGGGCCGGGGGCGTGCGCTGCTGCACGCTCTGCTCCGGGCGGCGGCCGCCCGGGGAGCCAGGGAGATGTTCCTCGAGGTGCGGGCCGACAACCCGCCGGCGGAGGGGCTGTACCGGGCCGAGGGCTTCGAGGAGATCGGCAGACGCCCCCGCTACTATCAGCCCGACGACGTCGACGCGATCGTGATGCGTCTGGACCTGCGCCGCCACCCCGCGGTCGCCGATACGCCGGAGGAGGCGAACGCATGAGCGAGCCCCTGGTGCTCGGCATCGAGACGAGCTGCGACGAGACCGGTATCGGGATCGTGCGCGGCCGCACGCTGCTGTCCAACACGATCGCGTCGAGCATGGATGAGCACGCCCGTTACGGCGGCGTCGTGCCGGAGGTCGCGGCTCGTGCGCACCTGGAGGCGCTGCAGCCGGCGATCGACGCCGCGCTCGCCGAGGCCGGGGTGCGCCTGGACCAGCTCGACGCGGTCGCCGTCACGAGCGGCCCGGGACTGGCGGGTGCGCTCATGGTGGGTGTCGGCGCGGCGAAGGGGCTCGCGGTGTCGCTCGACAAGCCGCTGTACGCCGTCAACCACCTGGTCGGTCACATCGCCGCCGACATCCTGACGCCGGAGTCGGAGCCGCTCGAGTACCCGACGATCGCGCTGCTGGTGTCGGGCGGGCACACCTCGCTGCTGCACGTGCGCGACCTCACGACCGATGTCGAGCTGCTGGGCGAGACGGTCGACGATGCGGCGGGCGAGGCGTTCGACAAGGTCGCGCGACTGCTGTCGCTGCCGTACCCCGGAGGCCCCGAGATCGACAGGGCCGCGGTGGGCGGGGATCCCGAGGCGATCCGGTTCCCGCGCGGGCTGTCCCGGGCGTCCGACCTCGCGAAGCACCGGTACGACTTCTCGTTCTCCGGGCTCAAGACCGCCGTCGCGCGGTGGGTGGAGCGGTTCGAGGCGGAGGCCGCGGCGGCGGGCGACGAGGCCCCGGCGCTGCCCATCGCCGATGTCGCCGCGAGCTTCCGCGAGGCTGTGGTCGATGTGCTCGTCACGAAGGCGCTGGCCGCCTGCGCCGACCTGGGAGTCCCGCGGCTCCTGCTCGGCGGCGGCGTGATCGCGAACCGGCGGCTGCGCGAGGTCGCCCTGGCGCGAGCCGCGGAGGCGGGCGTCACGGTCCGCATCCCGCCGCTGTCGCTGTGCACCGACAACGGCGCGATGATCGCGGCGCTCGCCGCCGAGCTGATCTCGTCTGGTCGTCCGCCGTCGACCCTCGCGTTCGGCGCCGACTCGACCCTGCCGGTGACCGAGATCCAGGTCGCGGAGGCGGTGGCGGTATGAGCGACGTGCCGCGACCGGCGGGAGACGCGACCCCGACGCCCCCTGCGCGACTCGAGCGGGCGAGCGAACAGGTGGACCGTTCGGCGGCGACGGCGCGGATCCCCGGCGCGCGGCGCGACGGATACAGCAAGCTGCCCACGGGTCCGGTCGGCATCGAGCCCGTGGTGGTGAGTGGCCCGGACATCGACCGTCACGAGGATGCGGAGTGGGAGCCGTCGGTCACCGAGCCGGCGCCCGTCGACGACACGCGGCTCGCGCCCTGGGCCCTGCTGGCGGCGATCGTGGCGCTGGGCGCGTCGTTCTTCGTCGGCTGGGGGATCCCGGTCGCGGTGGTCGCGGTGATCGCGGCGATCATGTCGCTGCGGCGTCCGATGGAGAACCGCGCGATCGCGCGCTGGGCGCTCGCTCTCGGCCTGTGCGCGACCGTGTACAGCCTGGCCTGGCTGGTGTGGGCCGGTATGCAGTTCGAGAGGCTCGGCTAGCGATGCCGTCGGCGGGGGGCGACGACGAGCTGCGGGCGCTGCAGCGGAAGGCCTACGCCCGCGATGGCGCCCTCACGGCCGCCGAGGCCGCCCGGCTGGTCGCTCTCGAAGAGCTCCGGCGTGCGGGGCGTGCGGACGCCTCCGGGGTGCCGGCTCGCGATGCCGCGGCATGCGACACCGGCCCGGCTTCCGACGCCAACACGGCCTCGGCATCCGGCGCGGATGCGGTGTCCGGTGGCGGCCCGGGCGACGCGTTGCCGGAGAGTGCAGACGGCTCGGATCCGGGTGCCGGCGTCGACAGCGAGTCTTCGGGGCGCACCGACGCGACGGGCGTCCTCGGGGCGCTGCGGAACCGTCGTCCCCTCGTCCTCGCGCTCGCCGCGGTGCTCCTGGTCGCGGTCGGCGTGGGCATCGGCTGGGCGGCGTTCGGCCGATCTGCGGCGCCGGCGGTCGCGCTGACGGCCGAGCAGCAGGTGTGGCACAACGACCTCGTCGCCTCAGGCGTCTACGACCCCGGGTCGGTGCGGGCGCTCGCGGTGGAGGACGACGTGGTCATCTGGACGGCGACCCAGGAGCAGCGCGCGCGCATCTGCCTCGTCCTGGGGTCGGGCAAGAGCACCATGCCCAGTTGCGGTCCTGCCGAGCAGGTCGAGAACACCGGGCTGTACGGCTCGCTGACCCTCGGCGCCGACGAGGAGCGGCAGAGGCAGGTCAGCGCGCAGCTGCTGCTGACCGCGAGCGGCGAGGCCGCGGTCGCCGCCGCCTCCTCCGACTACTCGAGCACCGTGACCGGCATCGAGTACGCGAACGACGAGGAGAACGCCACCGCCGAGCGCCTGGCGGAGGACGGGTTCGATCCGAACTCGATCTGGGTGGCCGGGTACGACGGCGATGTTCCGCTGTGGGTGGCCTCGCGGATCGGCGAGGGACGGCAGTGCCTGATCTACGACGGCTCGACCGCGGAGGCGCCGATGACGTGCGAGGCCGCCGAGACGTTCGGCGAGTACGGACGCGGGCTCACGCTGGAGGTCGCCGATGTGGCCTCGGGCGCGATGACGCGCTACGAGCTGCCGATGGATGCGGGGCCCATGTTCCTGGTGATCACGCGCGAGGGGGGTGTCGCCGGTGCCGGAGGGGACTGAGACGCCCGACGCCGCAGCGACGCCCGGCACCGAGGGGTCGTGGACCGACGCGGCGGAGCGTGAGCTGCGCGAGCTGGAGCGTCGCGCCTACGGCCGCGGCCCCGGGCTCGACGACGTGCAGGCGCGCCGCCTCCGCACGCTGCACGTCGTCGA
>NZ_SSDM01000080.1:0-4730 GCF_004794375.1 Microbacterium sp. K35
GATCGGCGGCACGCCCCCGGGCGGGGTCGCGGAGCCGGAGGCCCGGTTCGCCAGCACGGTGCCGCCCGCGTCGGCCGCCACGGTCACGGAGTACGTGAGGGTGACGGTCGCACCCACCGGCAGTGCACCGCTCCACGACAACCGGTCGCCCGCCACGGTGGGAGCCGTGGCCGGGACGCCGTCGATCGTGGCGGTCGCATCGCCGTTGAACGCGGCGTGGGCGAGCACGTCGGACAGGTCGTCCGTGATCGCGACGGGGTCGAGCGCCGTCTCACCCGTGTTCACGCCGGTCACCGTGTAGGTGATGACCGCGCCGGGGTCGACCGCGGTGCCCGTCGCCGGGTCCGCGCTCTTCGACAGCGAGAAGCCCGGACGGTTCACCGGCGTGGTCGTGGTGCCGGGAGGCGGCGTGATGACGGAGCCGCCGGGCGGCGTGGCAGACGCGGTCGCCGCGTTCTCGATCACGGTGCCGACGCCTTCTGCGGTCACAGTCACGGAGTAGGTGACGGTCACGGTCTCCCCGACCGCGAGCGACCCGCTCCAGGCGAGTGTCGCGCCGTCGACGGTCACGGCACCCGCGGACGCGCCGCCGATGGTCGCGACAGCGTCGCCGTTGTACGCCGCCGAGGGCAGCACGCCGGACAGGTCGTCCGTGATCGCGACGGGGTCGAGCACGGTCTCGCCGGTGTTCGCGGCGGTCAGCGTGTAGGTCAGCACGGTGCCGGGGTCGACGGCGGTGCCCGTGGCGGGGTCGACCGTCTTCGCGAACGTGAAGCCGGGCTCGTTCACCGGGTGCTCCGTGGTGGCGGGCGGCGGCGTGATCGGCGTGCCAGGCGTGGTCGGGCTGTCGGGGTCGCTCGGATCCGTGGGGATGAGCGGGGTCGCGGCGCCGGTGGCGGTGTTGGCGATGAGCTCGCCGCCCGCGGTGGCGTCGACCGTGACCGAGTAGGTGATCACCACGTCCTGCCCCGGGAGCAGTCGGCCGCTCCAGTTCAGCGTTCCGTCGGCCACGCGGACGTCGCCGCGGGTCGCGGTCGCATCGTCGTTCGAGCTCGTGTGGGCCAGCACGTCGCGCAGGTCGTCCGTGATCGTCGCCGGGTCGAGCACGGTGTCGCCCGTGTTGGTGCCCGTGACGGTGTACGTGATCACGCTGCCCGGGTCGACGCGGGTGCCCGACGCGGGGTCGGCCGTCTTCGAGATCGTGAAGCCGGAGCCGAGCACGGGGTGCTCCGTGGCGGAGGTCGGCGGGACGATCGGCTCACCGGGCACCAGCGGCCCGGTCGGGTCGCCGGGGTCGGGCGTGACCGGGGTGCCGGAGCCCGCGACGGTGTTGCGGAGGATCTCGCCCGAGGCGTCCTCTCCCACGGTCACGGAGTAGGTCACGGTCACGGTCTGCCCGGGCTGGAGGGCCCCGGTCCAGGCGAGGGTGCTGCCGGTGAGGGTCGCGCCGCCCGTGGTGAGGGTCGTGCCGTCGATCGCGGTCGTGAGGTCGTCGTTGTACGCGGCGTGGGCGAGCACGCCGGAGAGGTCGTCCGTGAGCGAGGCGGGGTCGAGCGGAGTCGCGCCGGTGTTGGTGCCGGTCACGGTGTACTGGATGGTCTGGCCGGGCTCGACCGTGCTGCCCGAGGCGGGCGACGAGGTCTTGACGAGCTCGAAGCCGGCGACGGGGTGCTCGGTCGTGACGGCCGGGGGGACGATCGGGTCGAAGCCGCCGGGGGGCGTGCCCGACGCGGTGACGCTGTTGGCGATGCGCTCGCCCTCCGCGCCCTCGTCGACGATCACCGAGTAGGTCACGGTCAGCACCTGGCCGGGCTCGAGCGCACCGTTCCAGGCGAGCTCGTCGCCCGTGACGGTCGCGGCGCCCGAGGTCACCGGGTCGCCGTCGATCGCGGTCGCCACGTCGCCCTGGTAGGTCGCGAAGGCGCGCACGCCGGACAGGTCGTCGCTCACGGTCACCGGGTCGAGGCGCGTGTTGCCGGTGTTCTCCGCCTCGACCGTGTAGGTGACGCGCTGCCCCGCGGTCACGGCGGTGCCGTTCGCGGGATCCGAGGTCTTGCGCAGGGCCAGGCCGGGTGCGAGGCGCAGGTTCGTGTACGTGCAGGTGACGTCGGTGCCCAGCGGACCGGATGGCTGGGTGACCTGGCCGTCGGCGGTCACCGCGACCGGGGTCGTCGAGCCGTCGGGGTTGACCTGCACGCAGACCAGGGACGCGTCGTAGCGGGCCGGGTCGGTCGTGCCGGCGGGCGACTCGGAGAGCTGGAAGGCGTCGCCCTGGTTGGTGAACACCGGACCCGCGTAGTCGGGCTGCAGGCCGGGCTGCGCGCCACGCGTCGTGGCATCGGTCTGCGGCACCTGGTAGCCGGTGGGCGACTGCACGCGCAGCGCGAACTGGTCGGTGTCGGCCTGGCGCCCGTTCGGGAGGTCCTTCTTGAGCGTGAGGGTGTTGGGGAACGTGCAGCTGGCCATGTCGGTGGGCCCGAAGTTCCCCAGCGACGTGGTGTTCACGGTCGCCCCACGGGGCAGGTCCACCTCGATGATGCGGTTGCCGCCGCCGGACACCGACACGAAGATGTGCCCGAGGTTGCCGAACGCGATGCCGTTGCCCTGCACGCCCGCGCCCATGTCGTGCACCTGCTTGGCGTCGATCGTGGCGGTGCTCGGCTGCAGCGTGCTCGGCAGGTCGGACGAGTAGATGTAGTTGTCGGCCACGAGCACGAGCTGACCGGAGGCGCTGAAGGCCATGTCGCCGTTGGCGCCGAACGCGCTGCTGCCGGTGGTCGGGCGCAGCGTGCCGACCTGCACGTAGGTCTGCGGGGTGACGTTCTCGTTCCACGCGTACAGGTTGATGGCGCCGTTGATCGTGCCGCTGGCGAAGTAGTACACGCCGGTGACGGGGTGCACGGCGCCGCGCAGGACCGAGGAGTTGAGCGAGAACGAGGTGCGCGTGGTGGTGTCGGTGACGCGGTCGTGCTTCGCGAGCATCTTGCTGCCGGCGGCGTTCGTGACGGTGTACGCGTAGCGTCCGTTGGACGAGAGCCCGAGCGCGTTGTTGGAGTGGTTCGCGCCGAGGTTGATGCTGCTGAGCGTGCCGCCGTCGCCGGGGGCGCCGCCCTGCTCGTTCACCGCGAACTCGCGCACCTCGGAGGTGCTCTGCACGTACACCGCTCCCGGCGTGCAGAGGAACGGCTCGGCTGCTGCGGCCGGCGCCGCGGTGAGCGTGCCGCCCACCACGATCATCGACGAGGCGACGAGCGCGGTGCTCACCACACCGCCGATCAGCTTCCTGGTCCGGCTCCAGCGGCTCGGCCGCTGCTCACGGGCATCACGGAATCCCACGACTTCACTCCCCATCCATCGCTGTCCGCGGCGCGTGCGCGCACACGGAAGCCCCGCCCCCTCAGGCGACCGCCGAGCACCATCGGGTATGGCGTACTCGGTCCGGGCCTCCGCCAGACTGCCCGGGTGCGCAGCTCCGTCCCGGCCGGACCGGGAGAATTCACCCCGCCTTTTCACCCCACCCGGCGGGCGGATCCCCCTCGCCCGATGCGGACGGGGACGCCCGCCCCGCGGACGCCCCCGTCACACCGCACTACTCGCGCGAACCGATCTCCTCGATCGGCCGACGCCGCAGCGCCGCGCCCGTCGCGACGCGGAGGGCGACCAGCGCCAGCGCCCCCATGCCGCCGATGATCGCGAGCGAGCCGAGGACCGGCATCGCGGGGACCGGCTGTCCGGAGATGCCGTAGCTCATCCCCATCAGCGGCGGGATCGCCACGAGCACGCCGAACACCATCGAGATCGCGGCGACGAGGATCGCCTCGACTCGCATGGTGGCACGCACCTGGCCGCGGGTCGCCCCGATCAGCTGCAGCAGCGCCAGCTCACGCGAGCGCTCACCGGTCGCCATCACGAGGGTGTTCACCACGGCGATCGCGATGTACCCGAGGATCACCAGCAGCGCGACGAGGTTCACCCAGCCCTGCTGCGAGACCGCATCCGCCCCGGTGGCCTTCTGCCCGGACGCGGGTGCGACGAGCAGCCCGCCCGCCGCGAGCGCATCGGGCGTCTGTGCCGCGTCGCCCTCCACGGACACGAGGGCGAACGCGTCGAGCCCCGCGGAGGTGTGGGCGCGCACGTGCGCGGCGTCCATGGTGAGGGCGCCGAAGCCGAGGCCCCGCTCGTAGACCGCGACCACGGTGGCGTCCAGCGCCGTGCCGTCGCCCATCGTCCCGGTGACCGTGTCGCCCAGGCCGACCCCGAGGGTGTGTGCGGTGTCGACGCTCACGGCGATGGCACGGCCGCCGTCGAGTGCCGCCAGCGACCCCTCCTGCACCTGCAGGTCGAGCAGCCCGTCCACGGTCGCGGGGTCGACGCCCTGCAGCACGTACTCGGTGCGCTCGAGCTGGCCCTCGATGTCGCGCGAGTCGATCACGGCCGCGCTGAGCGCCACGCCCGAGGCCCCGGTCACCCCCGGTGCCTCCCGCAGCGCCTCGACCGTCGCGGGCGAGAGTCCCGCGGGCGCGGACACCCGCAGTTCCGCGGTGACGCCGTCGCGGGCCTGCTGCGCCGCCTCGTCCGCGACGATCGCCGGTCCGCCGATCTGCACCAGTCCCAGCCCGATGCCGAGCGCGATGGGGAGGATCGCGGCCGCCAGCCGTCGACTGCCCGCCGCCGTGTTGGCGGCGGCGAGGAAGCCCGCCGCCGAGAGCCGACGCAGCAGCGGGCTTCCT
>NZ_SSDM01000081.1:0-10959 GCF_004794375.1 Microbacterium sp. K35
ACCGGGCGGCTCAGGTGCGCGCGGCCGGACGCACGAACGCCCACGCGGCGACCGCGGCGACGGCGGCCGCGAGGGTCATGGTCACGGCCATGGTCATGGCGTTCGTGCCGCCGACGCCCGCCGCGGCCGGGGCCAGCACGGGCCCGAACAGGAAGGTGGACATGCCGAGCAGGGCCGATGCGGTGCCCGCGCGCGAACCATGGTGCGCGAGCGCGAGGGTCTGCCCGTTCGGGCCGCCGACGCCGGAGCACAGCATGAAGCCGACCAGGGCCGCGATCACCCCGGTGACCCCGGTCCCGGCGACGGCCAGCACCAGGAAGGTCGCGGTCGCCAGCAGCGTCGCGGTGCTGCCGCCCAGGTACACGCGGAGGGGGCCCCACCGCCGCACGACCAGCCGGCTCGTCTGGCTGCCCACGATGCTCGCGAGCGCCCCGGCCGCGAACGCCAGGCTGAACGCCTGCGGGCTCAGCCCGAACTCGTCCTGCAGCACGAACGACGACATCGACAGGTAGGTGAAGAACGCCACCCCGCCGCCCGCCGAGGCGCACAGCACCGCGGCGAACAGGCGGTCGTGCAGCACGGCGCCCGCGTGACCGCCGAGCGTGCGCAGGCCGCCGCCGTGCCGGTCGTCGGGGTGCAGCGTCTCGGGCAGGGCGAACACGACCACGAGCAGCAGCACGACCCCGACCGCCGCGAGCACGCCGAAGATGCCGCGCCAGTCCATGACCCGTGCGAGCTGGCCGCCCACCACGGGGGCGATGATCGGGGCCGTGCCCGAGACCAGGAACAGCAGCGACAGCATGCGCGACAGCTCCACGCCCTCGAACTGATCGCGCGCGACCGCGAGGCAGATGACGATGCCCGCCGATCCGGCGAGACCCTGCAGGAACCGCGCCACCAGCAGCAGCTCGATGCTCGGGGCGACCGCGCACACGGCGGACAGCACCGCGAACGCGGCCACGCCGACGAGGAGCGGACGCTTCCGGCCCAGCCGGTCGCTGAGGGGACCGGCGATGAGCTGCCCGAGACCCAGGCCGATCATGCACGCCGACATCGTGACCTGCGCGAGCGCCTCGGTCGTGCCGAGCGACGCCGCGAGCTGCGGCAGCTGCGGCAGGTACAGGTCCATCGACAGCGGCCCGAACGCCTCCAGCATCCCGAGCACGAGCATCGCCCGGAGCGTGCCCATGCGGGCGGGCTCCGGGCGCGCCGGGATGCTCATCCGCCCGGGCGCAGCACGCGGCGCAGCCAGCTCTCCCGTGCCGCGACCGCCGCCAGCGACACCTCGGCCTCCGGCGAGAACCCGGAGAAGCCGTGGTACCCGCCGGCCCACACGTGCAGCTCGGCCTGACCGCCGGTCGCCCAGATGCGCAGCGCGTAGTCCACGGCCTCGTCGCGGAAGGTCTCGGCAGCCCCGACCTCGATGAACGCGGGGGCGAGTCCGGACAGGTCGGTGGCGCGTGCGGGGGCTGTGTACGGCGAGACCCGGTCGGTGAAGCGGTCGTCTCCGGCGATGGCGTCCCACGCGGTGTCGTTGTTGTTGCGGTCCCAGGCGCCGAAGCCGTCGTACTGCCGGGCGGACGGCGTCTCGTTGCGGTCGTCCAGCATCGGGCAGCCGAGCAGCTGCCCGGCCAGCCGCGGTCCGCCGCGGTCGCGGGAGAGCAGGGCCACCGCGGCGGACAGCCCGCCGCCCGCGCTCTGCCCCGACGCGATGATGCGGTCGGGGTCGATGCCGAGGTCGTCGGCGTGCGCGGCCATCCACTCCAGCGCCGCGTAGCAGTCCTCCGCCTGCGCCGGGCCCGGATGCTCCGGCGCGAGGCGGTACTCCACCGCGACGCCGACGACGCCGTGCCGGTCGGCCAGGTCGATCAGCTCGGCGGTGCCGAAGAAGCGGGTGCCGAGCACCATGCCGCCGCCGTGGATCGACAGGACGGCGGGCGCCGGCCCGGTCGCGGGGGCGGACGGCCGCACGATCGTGACCTCCAGGTCGGGCGCACCGGCGGGGCCGGGGATCACGCGGTCCTCCCACGTCACCGCCCTGCCCTCGGCCTGCACCGCGATGGGCGGGATGATCGTGGCGAAGTGGTCGCGGTTGGCGTGGATGGTGTCGGCGCGCAGCGGGATGCCCTCCACGAGCTGCACGAACGCGTCGAGCCCGGCGACCAGCTCGGGGTCGTACGGCACGGGAGCGGGCGCGGTCATCGGGCGGCCCGCCAGATCCGGCGCAGCCACGACGACCGTGCGGCGAGGGCGGCCCGGGTGATCTCCGCCTCCGGCATGTACATGTCGAAGCCGTGCGCGCCGCCGCCCCACACGTGCAGCTCGGCCTGGCCGCCCGTGGCCCAGATGCCGAGCGCGTAGGCGGTGTCCTCGTCGCGGAAGGTCTCCGCCTCGCCCACCTCGATGTACGCGGGGGGAAGACCGGACAGATCGGTCGCGCGGCTCGGGGCCGCGTAGGCGGGGGCCTCGTCGCTGAACGCGAGGTCGTCGCCGAGCACGCACGACCACGCCAGCAGGTTCATGTCGCGCTGCCACGTGCCGATGCCGTCGTACTGCAAGCTGGCGACCGAGGTGTTGGTGTTGTCGATCATGGGGCACAGCAGCAGCTGCCCCGCCATGACCGGGCCCTTCCGGTCGCGCGCCAGCAGGGCGACCGCGGCCGTGAGCCCGCCCCCGGCGCTGCCGCCGCCGACGACGAGGCGCTCCGGGTCGATGCCGAGCTCGGCGGCGTGCTCGTGCGTCCAGACGAACGCCGCGTAGCAGTCCTCCACACCGGCGGGGTACGGGTCTTCCGGGGCGAGCCGGTACTCCACGTTCACGGCGACCACGCGGTGCTCCGCGACGATGTCGACCACGCGCGCGGTCTCCCACGAGCGGTGGCCGACGATCATGCCGCCGCCGTGGATGTTCACGAACCCGGGCAGCACCTCGGTCGCGGAATCCGCGGGGCGGAACACCGTGATCTCGATGTCGGGTGCGCCCGCGGGGCCGGGGATCACGCGGTCCTCCCACACGATCGGGCGGCCTGCGATCACGGTGTCGTTGTCGGGGAACATCCGGTCGACGCCCTCGCGCGGCAGCGTGTCGCGGGTGAGGGGAGGCTGCGGGTTCTTCGCGATCTCGTCCAGCACGGCCTGCACCTCGGGGTCGAACGGGACGGGCGGGACGGTGGGGTGTCCGGCGGCGGTGGCGGTCATGTCTCTCCTCAGTGGGGCGGGGGCGGCGTGGGGCGGGGGCGGCGTGGTGCGGGGCGGGTGTGCGGGGGTCCGCGGACGGTGTCAGGGGCCTTCGGGGTCGACCACGCCGCGGTCGGCCCAGAAGGGTTCGACCAGGCGGCGCAGCTCGTCGGCGCCGATGCGGTCGACGAGGTCGGCGGCGTCGAGGTTCGCGTGCAGCTGCGCCACGCGGGAGGCGCCGAACAGGGTGGTCGTGAGGGCGGGGTGCGTGAGCGTGAACGCGATGCCGAGCTGGGCCGGGGTCGTGTCGAGCGACTCCGCGAGCGCCGTGAACGCCGGCACGTCGGCGATGATCCGCTCCCGGATGTCGCCGGGGTCGCGGCCGATCTGGCGGTCGCCCTTCACGTTCCCCGCGAGCACGCCGCCCTCCAGGCAGTCGGAGGCCTGCAGCGTGAGGCCCTGCTCCCAGAGCCGCGCGAACGGCTCGCCGTCGGGGATCGAGCGCC
The DNA here is from genome assembly GCF_004794375.1 of Microbacterium sp. K35. Lineage (NCBI taxonomy): Bacteria > Bacillati > Actinomycetota > Actinomycetes > Micrococcales > Microbacteriaceae > Microbacterium > Microbacterium sp. K35. The sequence goes on from NZ_SSDM01000081.1 coordinate 3,683, forward strand.
GTGCCACGCTGTACTTCAGCTGCGCGATCTGCGGCCCGGGCACGCCCTCCGCCGCGGCGAGGTCGAGCAGGCGCTGGATAGACGACGCCGACCAGTTGTTCACGCCCCACGCGCGGATGAGTCCCGCATCGGCGAGGCGCGCGAGGTCGAGCACGAGGTCGCGCAGGTCGAGGTCGTCGCGGCGCAGGTCGCCCAGGATCACGAGGTCGGCGTGCTCCACGCCCACTCGCATCAGGGCGTTCTCGAGCTGCGGGCGGAAGCCGTCGTCGCCGAAGGCCTCCAGCCACAGCTTCGACGACAGCAGCCACTCGTCGCGGCGCAGACCCGCCGCGCGCACCATGGCCGAGAAGATCACGTCGGTGAACACCGGAGGGGCGCCGGGCGCGGAGTACACGCCGACGTCGAAGAGGTTCACGCCGCGGTCGGTCGCCTGGCGCAGCAGCTCGACGGCGTCGGCGAAGTCCATGCGGTCGTAGGTGTGCCACGAGCCGAGCGAGAACAGGGAGGCGTGCAGGCCGCTGCGGCCGATCTCGCGGCGGGGGAGAGGGGTGGTCATGGTGCTCCTCAGAGGCTCGGGTCGATGACGGCCTTGACCTCATCGAGGTGGTGCATGTGGGCGATCTTGGCGGAGGCCTCGGCGAGACCGACCGGGGCGCTGAACAGGTCGTCCCAGGGGAAGCGGTCGGCGAACGCGGTGAAGAAGTCGATGGCGCGGGCGTAGTCGGAGATGTCGCCGTTGAGCGAGCCGACGACCGTGAGCTCCTTGCCCATGATCGTGCTGAGGGGGAAGCCGTCGCCCGCGGGGCCGGTGGAGCCGACGATCGCGATGGTGCCGCGCTGCGCCGCCATGCCCACCGCGTCGGGACCCACGCTCGGGGCGCCCGCGAAGTCGAACACGTGGTCGGCACCGTGGCCGCCCGTGAGCTCCATGACCTGGTCGACGACGGGCCCGTCGCGGAAGTCGACCACGGCATCGGCGCCGAAGCGGGCGGCGAGCTCCAGCCGGGCGGCGGGGGCGCCGACCGTGATGACCTGCCCGGCGCCCGCGATGGTGGCGACGGCGGTGGCGAAGATGCCGAGCGCGCCCGACCCCTGCACCACGACGCGGGAGCCGGGGCGGATGCGGCCGGCGCGCTCGAACGCGCGCAGCACGGTCTTGGCCGCGCAGCCCGCCATCGACGCCCAGGTGTCCTTCACCGCCGCGGGCAGCAGCAGCTTCGCGGCGCCGGGGGTGACGTAGGCGTACTCCGACAGCCCGGCGGTGGCGTACGGCGGCACGTCGGACCGCTGCAGGAAGCCGTAGCCGCGGCGCGAGCAGGCGACGGGCTCGCGCAGCACGACGCAGCCGTGGCACTCGCCGCACGTGGACTCCGACCACCCGATGCGGTCGCCGGGGGAGAGCGGGCGGCCGAGGGCGTCGCGCGTGTCGGGTCCGGTGGCCACGATCTCGCCGACCATCTCGTGGCCGAGCACCATCGGGAGCATGCCGGGGAAGGTCATCCGGCCCTCCCAGATCTCGATGTCGGTGCCGCACAGGGTCGTGCAGGCGATGCGCACGAGGGCGGCGCCCGGCTCGATCTCGGTCGGCAGCGGGAGGTCCTGCAGGGTGAGCGGCTCGCCGTGCGCGGTGAGCACGGCGGCGCGGGTCGTGGTCGGGAGGGTCGGGGCGGGGAGGGTCATGCGGTTCTCCTGTCGCGGGACGGGTGGGGGATCGGGAACGCTCCGCGAGGGGCGGGGTGCGGATCCGATCCCGTGACGGATGCGGGCGGACGGGTCAGACCAGGAGCTGGCCGCCGTCGACCGGCACCGAGACGCCGGTGATGTGGCCGGCGGCGTCGCTCGCGAGGAACAGCACGAGCGGCGTGACCTGGTCGACCTCGGCGATCGTGCCGAGCGGGATGCGCGACTCCCAGGCCGCGCGGGCGTCGGGGTTCGAGGCGAAGTCGGCGGTGAGCGGGGTGAGCACCGGGCCGGGGGCGACCGCGTTCACGCGCACGCCCGCGGTGGCGAGCTCGATCGCGGCGGTGCGGGTGAGGGCGTCGACCGCGGCCTTGGTGGCCTCGTAGTGCCCGAGGCCCGGGGTGGGCTGTCGGGCGCCGATGGACGAGATGTTGACGATGCTGCCGCGTCCGGCCGCCGCGAGCAGTGCGCCGAACACGCGGAGCATGAGGAACGTGCCACGCACGTTGACGCGCAGGGCCGCATCGACCGCGTCGACCGGGACCTCCTGCAGCGTGCCGCCGCCCGCGACGACCCCGGCGTTGTTCACGAGCACGTCGAGCCCGCCGGCGGCCGTGATGCGGTCGGCTGCGGCCAGGACGGAGGCCTCGTCGGCGATGTCGAGGGGGAGGGCGGTGGCGCCGATCTCGGCCGCGACCGCGGCGGCGGCGTCGGCGTTCACGTCGCCGAGGAACACCTCGTCGCCCGCGGAGCGGAAGGCGGTGGCGATGCCGCGGCCGAGGCCGGACGCCCCTCCGGTGACCAGGATGCGGCGCGGGGATGCGGTCATGTTCGTCCTCACTGACGGTGCTCTGACGGGATGAGTCCGTTATATTCTACAACCATAGAAAAACACAACCCCGGTTGCTGAGCGAGGAGCGCAGCGACGAGACGAAGCACGCGAAGGAGCGTCATGCCCGAATCGACCCACCCCCGCCGTCCGCTGCAGACGGGCGGTGCCCCGGTGCCGCCCCTCGCCCTCGGCTCCTGGAACACGTGGGACCGCATGGCGCCGGAGGAGGCGGTCGCGCTGATCCGCCGCGCGGTCGAGCTCGACGCCGGGTTCTTCGACGTCGCGTACTACAACATGGGGCCGCACGCCGAGAACTCGACGACCGACATCCTGTTCGGGCAGGCGCTGCGGGCGAGCGGTGTCGACCGCGACGACATCGTGCTGTGCGGCAAGCTGTGGCTGTGGGACTGGCCGAACCAGGGGTTCCGCGCGCAGCTCGTCGAGTCGCTCCAGCGGGCGGGGCTCGACCGGTTCGACACCCTCGTGGTGGGCGACTACCTCGATGCGCCCGACCTCCCGCGGCTCGTCGCCGACGTGAACGCCCTGATCGACGAGGGTCTCGTCGGCTCGTGGGGCATCAACAACTGGCGCATCGCCGACACCCGCGCCGCGCTCGCCGAGGCTCGGACGCGCGGGCTGGCCGGCCCCGCGTTCGCGCAGCTGAAGTACGGCATCGCGCGGCGGTCGATGGCCGAGGGCGACGCGTACGGGCCGCTGTTCGCCGACGGCACCCTCACCCTGCAGGCGTCCGACGTGTTCGAGGGCGGCATCCTCGCCACGGGCCGGACGCCGCAGCGCAAGATCGGCGCCGACGTGGGCGGCATCCGCGAGCGGATCGCGGCCCTGTACCCCGAGGTCGCGCGGGTGGCGGGGGAGTTCGGGGTGACGCCGGCCGCGCTCGGCATCGCCTTCTGCCTCGCGAATCCCGCCACCGCGAACGTGCTGTTCGGCGCCTCACGGCTCGAGCAGCTCGAGCAGAACCACGCCGCGCTCGCGCTCGTCCGCGACCACGGCCCCGAGGTGCGGGCGGCCCTCTCCGACGTCGCCGTGGACCGCGACGTGCGCGCGGACGGGGTGTGGTGACGGGAGTGGCGAGACGGGATGCTGCGCGCAGAGACAAGCCGGGTGCGCCCGGTGGCATGAGCTGTGCCCGTTGCCGCGGGAAACATGCTTGCGCTCTTTTTCCACACATGTAGACTAACCAGCACGACACATCGAGGTGGCGTCGATCCGGTCTCCCGGTCAGCGGCTCTTCGAACCTTCTTCACCACCCCTGCACCCGAGAGAAGGAACCATGAAACGAATGCCCCTCGCGCTCGCCGCAGCCGTGGCCGCGACCCTCGCGCTCACCAGCTGCAGCGGCGGCGGAACGCCATCGCCCTCCGAGGGCGGCGGCGCCGAAGGCCCCGACGCGCTCAACATCGGCAACTTCCTCGACATCACGTCGTGGGATCCGTCCCTGGCCGACATCGGGTTCGACGGCCCGTATCTCTCCGCGGTCTACGACGCCCTGATCGCCCTCGACGCCGACGGCGACCCGATCCCGTCGCTCGCCACCGAGTGGACCGTGGCCGACGACGACCTGAGCATCGACCTCGACCTCCGCACCGACGCCGTGTTCAGCGACGGCACCCCGGTCGACGTCGACGCCGTGCTCGCGAGCCTCGAGTACCTCAAGGCCGGCGCCCGCTCGGGTGAGGCCTACGTCAACGTCGACAGCTTCGAGAAGGTCGACGACGACACCGTCCGCATCAACCTCACGCAGCGCGACGACACGATCCTCTACTTCATGGGCCTCGGGCGCAGCTACATCGCGTCGCCCGCGTCGATCGAGGCCGGAACGCTCGGCAGCGAGCCGGTCGGCTCCGGTCCCTACGTGCTCGACAGCGCCACCAGCGTCCCCGGCGCGGAGTACCACTTCACCAAGACCGAGGACCACTGGGACGCGAAGACCTACCCCTTCGCCGAGCTCGCGATCTACCCGATCACCGACGCGACCGCCCGGCACAACGCCATGCTCAGCGGCCAGATCAACGTGCAGTACGGCGACGTCGCCAACCTGGAGCAGGCCGAGCAGCAGGGCTGGAACACCGCGCAGCGCGTGTCCGGCTGGGCGGGCCTGGTCATCACCGACCACACGGGGGCCAAGAGCGAGCCCCTCGGCAAGCTCGAGGTGCGCCAGGCGCTGAACTACGCGTTCGACGGTGCCGCGATCCTCGCCGCGGTCGGCAGCGGCGCCGGTGTCGCCACCAACCAGGTCTTCCCCGACGGAGGGCCGATCAACGACCCGTCCCTCAACGACGCCTACGCGGTCAACATGGACAAGGCGAAGGAGCTGCTCGCCGACGCCGGGTACCCAGACGGCTTCGCGATCTCGATGCCCATGTCGCCCATCTTCGAGATGTGGAAGCCCTCGGCGGAGCAGGCGCTCACCGAGCTCGGCGTCACCGTCACGTGGGACAACATGCAGATGCCGGACTACCAGCTCAACGCGCCGAACTACCCGATGTTCATCTCGTTCCTCGCGATGGACGGCAACGACGTCGCCACGGTGGCCCGCCAGGTCACGAGCGTCCAGTGGTTCAACCCGGAGCCCGACTACGCCGAGAACGACGTCATCGCGCCGCTCGTCGAGAAGGTGCAGACCGAACGCGGCGACGCCCAGACCGCGGCCGTCAAGGAGCTCAACGAGGCCCTCGTCGACCAGGCGTGGTGGTCGGTCTGGTACCAGGCGAACAACATCTACTACACGGCGCCCGGCATCCAGCTGCAGCCCGTCGTGGGCATGATGTTCCCGACCCTGCGCTACATCACCCAGGGCTGATGCCCGCCGGGGCGGCCACCCGACACCGGCCGCCCCGGCACCCTTCCCCCTCCGACCCTCCTCACCCCGAGAGGCCCCCATGCTCCTGTTCACGGCGAAGCGGGTGCTGTCCGGCATCCTGCTGCTCGTCGCGGTCTCGATCGGCACCTTCTTCCTGGCGCACCTCGCGATCAGCGACCCGACCGCCTCGCTGCTGGGCACCACCGCGAGCCCCGCGCAGCAGCAGGCCCTGGCCGAGAAGATCGGCCTCGACCGCCCCCTGATCGTGCAGTTCTGGGACTGGTTCTCGCACGCCGTGCTCCTCGACTTCGGCGAGTCGTGGCGCAACTTCCAGCCCGTCGGCGCCCAGCTCGCGATCAAGGTCCCCGTGACGCTCTCGGTGGTCACGTTCGCGACGCTCATCACAGCCGTGATCGGCATCGCGTTCGGCTTGATCACCGGGCTGCGCCCCGGCACCTGGTTCGACCGGATCATCAAGGGCATCTCGGTCGTGCTGTTCGCGCTCCCCGGATTCTGGGTGAGCCTGGTGCTGGTCATGTGGCTCGCCGTGCAGCTGAAGTGGTTCCCCGCGGTCGGCTACGTGCCGCCGACGCAGTCCGTCGAGGGATGGCTGCGCTCGATCACCCTTCCGGCGATCTCCCTCGCGCTCGGCGGCATCGTCGCCGTGTCGGAGCAGCTGCGCAACGCCGTGATCGCGCAGAGCAGGCAGGACTGGGTGCGTACGCTCCGCAGCCGCGGGCTCTCCGCCGGGCGGGTCAACCTGCACATCCTCCGCAACGCCTCGCCCGCCGCGCTCACCGTGATCGCCCTCATGTTCGTGGGACTGCTGTCCGGCGCGATCGTGGTGGAGCAGATCTTCAGCCTCCCCGGCCTCGGCCAGCTCACCAACCAGTCCTCGCAGAACGGCGACATCCCGATGCTCCTGGGCATCACGGTCATCTCCATCGTGTTCGTCGTCGTGATCAACCTCCTGCTCGACCTCGTGCTCGGCTGGATCAACCCGAAGGTGCGCGTCGCATGACCACGACCGACATCCGCGTCGCGTTCGACCGCGCCGCCCAGAAGCGGCGGTCGAGCCTGTTCCGGCGCTTCCTCCGCCACCCCGGCGGCTACCTCCCGCTCGCGATCTTCCTGCTCATCGTGCTGGTCGGCGTCTTCGCGCCGCTGCTGGCGCCCATGGACCCGAACCTCGTCGACCTCGCCGCCGCCAAGGCGCCACCATCGCCCGAGCACCTCCTTGGCGGAGACTCCACCGGCCGCGACATCCTCAGCCGCCTCATCTACGGCACCCGGACGACCCTCTGGGGCGCGCTCATCACGATCGTCACGGCCCTCGTGATCGGTGTGCCCACCGGCGTCGCTGCGGGCTACTTCGGCGGCGTGTTCGACCGGGTCGCCACCTGGATCAGCGACGCGCTGCAGTCGATCCCCGGCATGATCATCCTGCTCGTGGTCGCCGCCGGCAGCCGCAACAACTTCGAGCTGCTGATGGCCACGGTCGGCGTGTTCATGGTGCCCGGGTACTTCCGCATCGCCCGGTCGCAGACGCTCGCGGTGCGCGGCGAGCCGTACATCGATGCCGCCCGCGTCTCCGGGCTCTCCGACGGGCGCATCATCTTCCGCCACGTGATCACCGCCGTGTACCCGCCCGTGATCATCCAGACCGCGCTCACCGCCGGCATCGCGATGGGAATGCAGGCGGGACTGCAGTTCCTCGGCATCGGCGACTCGAACGTCCCCAGCTGGGGCGCCATGATGCTCGAGGGCTTCCGCCTGATGCTCACGTACCCGCTGATGCTGCTGTGGCCCTCCGCCGCCCTCGGCCTCACGATCGCGGTGCTCGCGATCATGGGCTCGACCCTCGCGGAGCTCGTGCAGGTGCGCACGCCCCGGGCCCGCCGCCGGAAGGACGCCGCGGTGGTCGCCGCCGCCGACGCCCCC
>NZ_SSDM01000082.1:0-413 GCF_004794375.1 Microbacterium sp. K35
CGGCGGCGAGCCGCGCGTCGGCCCGCACGAACCCGCCGACGTGGGCGTGCGTCGCGGCCGGGGCGACGTCGATCTGGAACACCCGCGTGCCCGGGGCGAACAGCTCGCCGAACCGCATCGTGAACTGGTTGAGCGAGGCACCGAAGACCACGGCGACGTCGGCCGAGCGCACGAGCTGCATGGCCCCGTCGGCTCCGAACCCGCCCGTCACGCCCAGGTCGTACCGCGACTCGGGGAAGACGCCGCGACCGAGCGCGGACGAGGCGGTGAGCGCACCGGTCAGGGCGGCCAGCTCGCCCAGGGCGGCGCCCGCTCCGGCGAGCCACGCGCCGCGTCCGGCGAGGAGGAACGGACGCTCGGCGCCGCGCAGCGCCTCCGCGATCTCGTCGAGCATGCCCTCCGCGAACTCGCCA
>NZ_SSDM01000083.1:0-1046 GCF_004794375.1 Microbacterium sp. K35
CCCGGCGGGTCCCGACTCCACCACGGCCGCGCCGGGCGTGCGGGCGTTGAGGGCGGCGACGTACGACCGGATGCTCCGCGGGGTCACGCCGAGGAGGTCGGCCAGGCTCCCGGCGGTCGCCCAGCCCTCCTGCCGCAGCAGCAGCGCGAGGAGCTGATCCTGGCGCTGGCGCGACATGACTCCCCCTGCTCTGGCGTGCTGACCGCACTGTCCGACGTGTCTCCATGATGTCAGCCCGACGGGCGGGGCGCGCGGAAACCGAGGTTCCGCAGGGGCGGAAAGGAACGTGTTGGCGCGACCCCGCTCCGCGTTCTCAGACTGTTCTCAGGAAAGGCGGCATCGATGAGGATCCTCGTGGTGTGCGGCGCTGGCGCGTCGAGCACGTTCGTCGCGCAGCGGTTGCGCAGGGCGGCGGAATCCGTCGGCCTGGACTGGGATGCGGCGGCCGGAACGGAGAGCTCCGTCGCCGCAGGGCGCCACGACCTCGTGCTCATCGGCCCGCACCTCGGCGACCGGCTCGCCGACATCCGCCGCGCCGCCGACGGCCCGGTGGCTCTGCTGCCCGACGACGTCTTCGCCGACCGCGACGGCAGCCGCACCCTCCGGCTCGCCCGCTCGATCCTCGCCGACGCCGGCGAGACACCGAAAGGAACACCATGACCGCCACTCGCACCGTCCGGATCGGCTCCTCGCACGGCCTGCACGCCCGCCCCGCGAAGATCTTCGCGCAGGCGGCCAAGGATTCCGGTCTCGCTGTGACCATCGCGAAGGACTCCGGCAAGCCGGTCAACGCCGCCAGCATCCTCGGCGTCATCGCGCTCGCGGTCGAGCACGGCGACTACGTCACGCTCACGGCCGAGGGCGACGGCGCGGAGGACGTGCTGGACACGCTCACCGAGCTGCTGACCACCGATCACGATCAGGACGCGGCCGGATGAGCGAGCTGCGCGGGGTGGGAATCGGCCTCGGCGTCGCCCAGGGACCGGTCGTCCGGATGACCGAGGCGCTGCCGGCGCCGGACGACTCGCCCAGCACCGCGGGCGCCG
>NZ_SSDM01000084.1:0-6663 GCF_004794375.1 Microbacterium sp. K35
TGCTCCGCCAGCTCGCGCTCGACCTGCTGGCGGAGCAGCAGGCTCGCCGCCACGACCCGCGCGCCGTGGACCACCTGCTCGCCCAGCTCGGGGCGCCGCGCCGCTGACGGCCCCTGCCACGGACGCGAGAGCCCCGGATCCGCAGAGGATCCGGGGCTCTCGTCGCACGGGGGCCGCTCAGTCCTCGAACGGACGCGCCACCACCTCGCCGGACGCCGTCTGCACGACCTCCCAGCCCGCGTCGAGCTCGGCGAGTGCCCGGCCCTCCAGCCAGGTGAGCGTCCAGTGTCCGGTGAGCCCGCGGGCCTCGACCTCGGCGATCGCGGGGCGCAGCGCCTCCGGGACCGACGCGGGCGGCTGCGTGCCGGTGGCCCAGCGGGTGCCGAGCTGCATCACGACGCCTCGACCGGGGCGAGCTCGATCGCGGTCACCGCGAACTCCTCGGCCTCGGTGAACTCGAGCTCGGCAATGCGGCCGACCGCGCGGAGGTCGTCGGCGGCGGCGCGCAGCGCGTCGAGCTTCGCGGCAGGGGCGGCGATCGCCGCGCGCGACACCGGGGTCTTCTGCGACGCCTTCGCCTCGGTCTTCGCACGACGGATGCCGATCAGGGCCTCGCTCGCGGCGGCCAGCACCGCGGCGTCGCCCTCGATGCCCAGCGGCTCCGGCCACGCGGCGGTGTGCACGGAACCCTGCTCGAACCACGACCACGCCTCCTCCGTCGCGAACGACAGCACGGGCGCGAGCAGACGCAGGAGCGTGGACAGCGCCAGGCGCAGCGCCAGTGCCGCCGACGCCTGTCCCACGTCGTTCTGGTTGTACGCCCGCTCCTTCACCAGCTCCAGGTAGTCGTCGCAGAACGTCCAGAAGAACGCCTCGGTGAGCTCGAGCGCGCGCGCGGCGTCGTAGCGGTCGAACGCCGCGGTCGCCTCCGCCACCACGGCGTCGAGGGCCGTGAGCATCGAGGCGTCCAGCGCGTGGGTGACCTGCGCCCCCTCCGGCACCGGGAACGACAGCACGAACTTCGCGGCGTTGAGCACCTTGATGGCCAGGCGCCGCCCGATCTTCACCTGGGTCGGATTCTGCGGGTCGAACGCGGCGTCCATGCCCAGTCGGCTGGAGGCCGCCCAGTACCGCACCGCGTCGGAGCCGTGCGCGTCGAGCACGTCGGCCGGGGTGACCACGTTGCCCTTCGACTTCGACATCTTCTTGCGGTCCGGGTCGACGATGAAGCCGGAGATCGCGGCGTTCTTCCACGGGGCCCTGCCGTCTTCCAGCGTGGAGCGCAGCATGGTGGAGAACAGCCAGGTGCGGATGATGTCCTGCCCCTGGGGACGCAGGTCGAACGGGGCCGTGAGCTGCCACAGCTCCTCGTCGCGCTGCCAGCCGCCGGCGAGCTGCGGCGTGAGCGACGACGTGGCCCACGTGTCGAGGATGTCGGCCTCGGCGTCGAACCCGCCCGGCACGCCGCGCTGGTCTTCGGTGTACCCGGCCGGCACGTCGGTGGTCGGGTCGATCGGCAGGCTTGCCGCGTCGGGGACGAGCACGCGGTCGTAGTCGCGGTCGCCGTTCTCGTCCAGCGCGTACCAGAGGGGGATCGGCACGCCGAAGAAGCGCTGCCGGGACACGAGCCAGTCGCCGGTGAGACCGCCGACCCAGTTCTCGTACCGCACGCGCATGAAGTCGGGGTGCCACGCGAGCTCCTGCCCGTGCGCGAGCAGCTGGTCGCGCAGCTCGCCGTCGCGGGCGCCGTTGCGGATGTACCACTGGCGCGTGGACACGATCTCGAGCGGACGGTCGCCCTTCTCGAAGAACTTCACGGCGTGCTGGAAGGGCTTGCCGACCGCGGTCAGGTCGCCCGTCTCCTGCAGCTTCTCGACGATCGCCTTGCGGGCGCTGAACACGGTCTTGCCGGCGACCTCGGCCGCGTACCAGTCGCGGGCGTCGGCGTCGGCCACGAGGGACGGAGCCTCCGGGAGGAACCGGCCGTCGAGGCCGATCGTGGTCATGTTCGGCAGGTCGCGACCATCGGTCGTGCGCAGCTCGCGCCACCAGACGATGTCGGTCACGTCGCCGAAGGTGCACACCATGGCGGCACCGGTGCCCTTGTCGGGCTGGGCGAGGTGGTGACCGTGGATCTCGATCTCGGCACCGAAGAACGGGGTGCGCACCTTCGTGCCGATCAGGTGCTTGTGCGGGCCCTCGGGGTGGGTCACGATCGCGATGCACGCGGGGAGGAGCTCCGGACGCGTGGTGTCGATCGCGATCGAGCCGGAGCCGTCCGCGAAGGGGAACTCGATCGTGTGATACGCGGCCTGCTGGTCGCGGTCCTCGAGCTCGGCCTGCGCGATGGCGGAGCGGAAGTCGATGTCCCACAGCGTCGGCGCGAGGGCCTGGTAGGCCTCGCCCCGGTCGATGTTGCGCAGGAACGCGAGCTGGCTCTGGCGGATCGTGTCGTCGGAGATCGTGCGGTAGGTCTGCGTCCAGTCCACGCTCAGGCCGAGCTGCCGGAACAGTGCCTCGAACTGCTTCTCATCCTCGATCGTGAGGCGCTCGCACAGCTCGATGAAGTTGCGCCGGCTGATGGGCTGCTGGTCGGCCGCACGGCTGGACTTGTTGTCTCCGCCCTCGAACGGCGGGGTGAAGTCGGGGTCGTAGGGGAGCGAGGGGTCGCAGCGCACGCCGTAGTAGTTCTGCACGCGGCGCTCGGTGGGCAGGCCGTTGTCGTCCCAGCCCATCGGGTAGAACACGGTCTTGCCGCGCATCCGCTCGTACCGCGCCTTGACGTCGGTGTGCGTGTACGAGAACACGTGCCCGATGTGCAGGCTGCCCGAGGCGGTGGGCGGCGGGGTGTCGATCGAGTACACGCCCTCACGGCCGAGTTCCGCGGCGCGCAGACGGTCGAACAGGTAGGTGCCCTGCTCCGCCCAGGCGGCGTCCCACTTCGCTTCGAGACCTTCGAGTGCGGGCTTGTCAGGGATGGCGGACATGGAGGTCTCCTCGAGCGATGTATGCGGCACTGTGTGAGCGTGCCTGAGTGTGGGTGGTGCCGCCCAGTCTACCGAGCGTGCGGGCGGGTCGCTCGACCGCGGCGGGCACTCGGCGCGGCGCGGACCCGCACCCGCCGCGACTGGGAGGATCGGAGCATGACATCGCCGTCGTCCTCGTCCACCCGTCCCCGGCTCGCCGACCTCGGCGTCGCGCCCGGAGCCTTCGCGCGCGGTGCGGAGAACGCGATCACCGACGTGCCCGGGGTGCGGGTCGGCCACGCCACGCTGCACGGCGACGGTCTGCACACGGGGGTCACGGCGATCGTGCCGGACGCGCTCACCGCGCGGCGCCGCAGCCTTCCCGCGAACCTCTCCGTGGGCAACGGCTACGGCAAGCTCGTCGGTGCCACGCAGCTGCGCGAGCTCGGCGCGCTGGAGACGCCGATCCTCCTCACGTCGACCCTGTCGGTGTTCCGCGTGGCCGACGCGCTGCTCGGGCACCTGCTGGCGACACCCGCGCACGCGCACACGACGACGCTGAACCCGGTGGTGGGGGAGACGAACGACGGGTTCCTCTCGGACATCCGTCGGCGGGCCGTGGGCGAGGAGCAGGTGGTCGCGGCACTGGAGGCGGCGGCGTCCGGTCCCGTCGCGGAGGGCTGTGTCGGTGCGGGTGCCGGGACGGTCGCCCTCGGCTACAAGGGCGGCATCGGCACGGCGTCGCGGGTGGTCGACGTGGCCGGAACCCCGTGCACGGTCGGCGCGCTCGTGCAGACGAACTTCAGTGGCACGCTGCGCATCGCCGGGGTGCCCCTGCCCGCGGAGGAGCTGCTCACGGACGACCCTGCGGAGCCGGTCGGGAACTCCTGCATGATCGTCGTCGCCACCGATGCGCCGGTCGACGGCCGCCAGCTCGGGCGCGTGGCCAACCGCGCCGTGTTCGCGATGCGGGGCGTCGGTGCCGACTACGCGCAGGGCAGCGGCGACTACGCCATCGCATTCTCCGTGCACGACCCGGCGACGGGCGGGCTCGCGGCGGACGACGAGCTCTCGCCGCTGTTCGGCGCGACGATGGACGCGGTCGAGGAGGCGCTGATCAACTCCGTGCTGGCCGCCGAGACCACCGTGGGCCCCGAGGGGCGGACGGCGCACGCGGTGCCGATCGATCGGGTGCGCGAGCGCCTGGCGCGCGCCGGGGTCGTCTGACCGGCGTTCACGACCCGGGGGGAAACGTCGCCGTGGAGGACGGATGCGCGACGTGTCACGGCAACCGCGCCCGGACGTCCTGCGGTGCGAGCGGTGCTCAGTCGGCGAGCGCGGCGTGGATGCCCTCGCCGATCCGGCGCATGGCCGCGAGCACCGGGCCGCGGCCGTCCGCACCGCTGTTCCAGGTGGCCAGCACGGCGTAGGCGATGCGCCGGGTGGGCGACATGACGAGGCCCGTGTCGGCGCGGACCCGCGAGATCGTCCCGGTCTTGTTCAGCAGCCACACGCCGCGGTCGAAACCCCAGTGCGCGAGCGGGTCGAGCTCGAACGCCGAGGCGACCATCGACAGGTCCATGCCGGCACCGAGCCACCGCCGCAGCGTGTCGGCCGACGCGGGCGAGAGATCGGCGCCGTCGGCGAGCCGCGACATGAAGCGCACGAGCTCCGCGGCGTTCGCGTGCGACAGCGTCCGGGGAGCGCCGGGCGGGATCGGCCACCGCACGATGTCGTCGAGCGCGGAGGCGGTGTAGCCGAGCGCCCGGGTGTGCTCCTGCACCACGGGGATGCCGATCACGCGGCCCAGGGTGTTGGTGGCGGCGTTGTCGCTCACCGCGCCGATCAGCGCCGCCACGTCGTACAGCGACAGCTCGTCGGCCTGCAGCAGGTACCACAGGCCCGAGTCCTCGATGGCCTCCACGGGGCGCCGGGTCACGCGCTCTTCCAGCGTGCGGGTGCCCGCGTCGACCTCGGCGAGCAGCCGGTGCAGCAGGAAGATCTTGCCAACGCTCGCGGTGTCCTGCACGGCCTCGGGGTCGTGGCGCAGCAGCACCTCGCCGGTGTCGACGTCCTGCACGAGCACCGACCACACGGTGCCGTTCCCGCTCGGCAGCTCCACGTCGATCGCGCTCATGCGTCCCCTCCGTCGTCGCGCGGGCGTCCGGTCACGTGCGCCCGGATGAGCTCGCCGACCGCGCGCATGCCGTCGAGCACGGGCGCTCGCAGGTCGGTGCCCGCGGTCTTCCAGTTCGCCGCGACGGCGTAGGCGACCGCGCCCTCCGGGCCGCGCAGCAGTCCGACGTCCACCCGCGCGAAGCCCACGCTGCCGGTCTTGTGACGCAGCACCAGGCCCTGGTACTCGGCCTCGACGTGCGCGAGGGGGTCGAGCAGGAACGCGTCGGCGGTCATCGACGTGTCTGTGTCGGCGGCCAGCCAGTCCAGCACGCGCGCACTCACGGCGGGGGAGAAGACCTCGCCGGCGCCGAGCCGCCGCATCACGTCGGACAGCTCGGCCGCGGTGCCGAACGACGGCGTCCACGGCAGGTCGGGCGTGCGCTCGTTGCGGATGTAGTCGTGCAGCGCGGTGTCGCGGTAGCCGAGCTCCGGGGCGACCGCGCGGACGGCGTCGAGTCCGCAGAGGTGGAGGAGCGCGTTCGTGGCGAGGTTGTCGCTCACGGCGCCGACGAGGAGTGCCGCGTCGTGCACGGTGACGCGCTGGTCGTGCATCCGGTACAGCAGCCCCGAGTCCTCGACACGGTGCTCGTCGGGGATGTCGATGCGCGCGTCCGCCGCGAGCGTCCCGTCCTCCAGCCGCCGGGCGACCTCGATGAGCAGGAAGATCTTGCCGATGCTCGCGGTCTCGCACTGCACGTCCGGGTCGTGCTCGGCCAGGGTCGCCCCGGTGTCCGCGTCGAGCAGCCGGACGGACCAGGTCGCCCGGGGGTCGAGCGGGGGGAGGGCGATCATGCCGGCAGCCCGACCGTGAGGCGCGGCTCGTCCCCGGTCGCGTCGAGCACCCCGTCCACGCCGAGCGGGATCGTGAGCGCGTGCGGGTCGTGGCCGAAGCCCTGCTCCCACAGCACCGGCACCCCGCGGTCTTGGAACTCGTCGCGCATCAGGGCGTGCACGAGCTCGAGGTCGCCGCACTCGTGCCAGGAGCCCAGCACGATGCCCGAGGCCTGGGCGAGCCGCCCAGCCCGGCGCAGCTGCGTCACGAAGCCGTCCAGCCGGTACGGCTCCTCCGTGATGTCCTCGAGGAACAGGATGCCCGGGGCGGCGACGGCGGCCTCCGGCGCCCCCAGTCCCGCCGCCAGGAGGCTGAGGTTGCCGCCGGTGAAGCGTCCCTCCGCCCGGCCCCGCGTCATGATCTCGGTCTTCGGGCCGATGAGCTCGCGTCCGCGCCAGGGCTCGAACAGCCAGCGCTGCACGTCGTCGCGCACGGTCGGCGAGTCGCGGAACACGTTGTTGCCCGCCATCGGACAGAACAGCGTGGCGACGCCGAGGTGCGCGCGCCAGGTCTCGTGCAGCGCGGTCACGTCGGACGAGCCGGTGAGCAGCTTCGGCCGTCCGTCCCGCCGGAGGGCTCCCCGCCGCATGGCCGCCCAGTCGATGCCGTCGAGCAGCCGCAGGGCGCCGTAGCCGCCGCGGGCCGTGACGACCGCGTCGACCTCGGGGTCCAGCCAGGCGGCCACGA
>NZ_SSDM01000085.1:0-3199 GCF_004794375.1 Microbacterium sp. K35
CCCGCCGCCACCGCTCCCGCCGCGACCGCTCCCGCCGCCACCGCTCCCGCTGCCGCTGCCGTTCCCGCTGCCGCGACGCCGAGCACGACGGAGATCGTGCCGGCCGCCGACCTCGCGACGCCGCTGCCGTGGACGCGGACGGTGTGGAACGGCCGTGCGCCGCGTCACCTCACGACCGCTCCGGACACGGGTCGCCGCCGCCCGACCTGGACGCAGGCGATCGCGGGGCTCTTCGGTGCCGCGGCCCTGGGCGTGCTGGCCGGCGCCGCAGTCGCGCTGGTGCGGGCGCTGCTGAGCGTCCCGTTCATGCAGGACTTCCTGGCTGCGTTCCCCGGCGAGTACGAGCCGGCGATCCCGGTCGAGCCGGGCTTCGCGCCGTGGGTCAACTGGGCGCATTTCTTCAACATGTTCCTGATCGTGCTGATCATCCGCTCGGGGCTGCAGGTGCGCACCGAGAAGCGGCCGACCGTGTTCTGGACGCCGCGGAACAACCCCAAGGGAAAGATCAGCCTGAACCTCTGGTTCCACCAGGCGCTCGACATCCTGTGGCTCGTGAACGGCGTGGCCTTCGTGGTGCTGCTCTTCGTCACCGGGCACTGGGTGCGCATCGTGCCGACAAGCTGGGAGGTCTTCCCGAACGCGCTGTCGGCGGCCCTGCAGTACGTCTCGCTCGACTGGCCGCACGAGAACGGCTGGAACAACTACAACAGCCTGCAGCAGCTCGCCTACTTCGTGACCGTGTTCGTGGCGGCGCCGCTCGCCGCCGCCACCGGCTTCCGCATGTCGGGGCTGTGGCCGAAGAGGGCGGAGCGGCTGTCGAAGGCGTACCCGGTGGAGTGGGCGCGCGCGCTGCACTTCCCGATCATGCTGTACTTCGTGGCGTTCATCGTCGTGCACGTGGCACTCGTGATGCTCACCGGGTTCCAGCGCAACCTCAACCACATGTTCGCGGCGCAGGATGCGGCGACCTGGACCGGGTTCTGGGTGTTCGTGCTCTCGCTCGTCGTGATCGCGGGCGCGTGGGCGGCGGCGCGTCCGCTCGTGCTCGCCCCGATCGCGAAGCTCTTCGGCAAGGTCTCCGGTCGCTGATCGCCCGAGGCGAGCGGGTGTTGACAGGCCACCAAGCAAACGCTTGACTGGGGCGTGTCGCTGCCTCTCGCCTTCTTCTCCTTCGTCCGTCTCGACGACCGCTCACAGCACGCCGAGTACAACCGCTGGCATCAGCTCGACCACCGGCCCGAGAACCTCGCCCTGCCCGGCGTCGCAGGGGGAGACCGGTGGGAAGTGCGACCGACGGGTGATGGTCTGGCCACAGGGTCACTCGCCGGCGCTGTGGACTTCGTCGCCATGTACTGGTTCCGCGACCCGGTCGACGAGTCCGTCGCCGCGTGGGATGCGCTCGGGGAGGCCTCGTTCCAGTGGGGTCGCGGGCCGCTGCTCCCGGGCATCCAGCGCCCCCTGCTCGCGTTCTTCCGTCCGGTGAAGGGCTATTCCGCCCCGCGCGCTCTGGTGTCGCCCGACGTGCTGCCCTACCGCCCGAACCGCGGACTGCACCTCACCGCCACCCGCTTCGCCGAGCCGCATGGCCACAAGGCCCACGAGGCGCATCGGCGAGAGGACCGCGAACTCATCCCGGCCCTGCTCGACGTGGACGGCGTCGCCGGCGCCTGGACCTTCTCGTACAGCCACCCGCAGCGGCACTCCTCCCTGCCGTTCGACGAGAGCCCGGCCGATGAGCCGGGGTCCCTGCGCCTCCGCCTGCTCTATCTGGAGGACGATCCCGACCTCGTGACCCCGGCTCTGCGCGCCGTGGAAGAGCGGTTCCCCGGGGCGGGCGAGGTCGTGCTGTCGACCCCGGTGCACACGATCATCCCGTGGCAGGACTGGTGAGCGCCGATCTCGAACGGCGGCTGCGGGCGCTCGAGGACCGCGCAGAGATCGCCGAGCTGATCGCGCGGTACGGGCCCGCCGTGGACAGCGCGGACGCCGCCGAGGTCTCGGCGCTCTGGGCGGCGGATGGCACCTACCGCTTTGACGACACGGTTCTGGACGCGGACGGTATCCGGACCCTGGTCGACCTGCCGTCGCACCGCGAGTATCTGCGCCGCGGCTGCGCGCACGTACTCTCCGCCCCTCGGATCGAGATCGACGGGGACACAGCGGTGGCCGTGACGCACTCCGTTGTGCTGCTGCGCGACGGCGACCACTGGGAAGCGGAGCGGGTCAGCGCCAACCGGTGGGAACTGGTGCGCACGACGAACGGATGGCGCGTGCGGGAGCGCCGCAATCACCTGCTCGACGGGGATGCGGTCGCCAGAGAGCTGCTCGCTCCCTGAGTGCTCGGGCTCCGGCTCAGCCCTCGAAGCGCGAGAGCGGGGTCTCACCCGCGGCGGCGAGCCGGGCGAGCGTCCGCGCGCGCGGACCGAGGGCGCTGCCGAACCGCACGTCCCATCCCTCGTGGCTGTCGTCGCCGAGCGCCGCGCGCGCGTGATGCGGCCAGTTGGGGTCGTCGAGCGCCTCCCGGCCGAGCAGCACGAGATCGGCGTCGCCGTGGTCGAGCAGTCGATCGGCCTGCACGGGGTCCACGATCAGGCCCACCGTCGCGGTCGGCACCCCGGCCTCGTCGCGGATGCGGCGGGAGAAGTCGGCGTGGAAGGCGAAGCCGCGACGGACCCTGGTGTCCGTCGAGCGGTCGGTGGTGATGCCCCCGGACGAGGTGTCGATGAGGTCCACGCCCTCCGCGGCGAGGGCGCGCGCGATGCCGACCGTGTCGTCGATCCCCAGTCCGTCCGCGGCGCCGTCGACCGCGGACAGCCGGAACGACAGCGGGATGCCGTCGCCGATCGCCGACCGCACGGCGGCGACCACCTCGCGCGGGTAGCGGAGCCGGTTCTGCGGACTGCCGCCGTACGCGTCGGTGCGACGGTTCGACACGGGGGAGAGGAACGAGTGCAGCAGGTAGCCGTGGGCGCCGTGCAGCTCGACGAAGCGGAACCCCGCGGCGACCGCCCGCACCGCGGCGTCGTGCCAGTCCTGCACGGAGCGGGCGATGTCGGCCGCGGTGACCGCCGCGGGCACGGCGTGGCCCGGTCCTGCCGCCAGGGCGCTCGGGGCGTCGAGGGGCCAGGGGCCGTGGCCGACCACGGCGTCGGTCTCGTCCAGGGGTGCACCGGCCCGCCACGGCTCGCGCACCGCTGGA
>NZ_SSDM01000086.1:0-615 GCF_004794375.1 Microbacterium sp. K35
CCTCCGCGCCGCCGACGGGCGGGTCTGCGGCGCGGAGGCCGAGCCCCGGTCGGACGACGCGCGCAGACGCCGCACCAGCGCCGCGAGCCCGCGCCAGCCCACCAGGAATAGCCCCAGCACGATCGACGCGACCACGATGAAGGGCACCTCGGCCGTGTCGCCGCTCAGCACTCGCAACAGCATGCCGCCCGCGACCGTGACGACCCACACGACGGCACCCCACGCCAGCGACCACGGTCGCCGCGGTCGTGCCGGGAGCAGCAGCGCCACCGCGTACCCGACCAGCAGCGCGACCAGGAAGGGCCAGGCGGTGAGGAGGAACCCGGCCGGGTCTTCTTGATGGGATGCCCGCCCGATCGCGGCGAAGACCAGGACGAGCACGGCGTCGACGATGAGAGCGGGGAGGTATCTCATGCCCCCGACCCTACGCCGCGCCACCGTCATCGGCTCGTCGGCGCGGCGGTCCGCCGTGCGACCGGTGGCACCGCGCGCTCAGGTGTGGCGGACGAACCGCCCCTCGCGCAGCACCGGCACCGCGTCGATCGCATCCAGTGCCGCAGCCTCGACGGGGGCGAGGGGGGCGAGCCCCGCAGCGGTCAGGCGCTCCGTGGCCGC
>NZ_SSDM01000087.1:0-1287 GCF_004794375.1 Microbacterium sp. K35
CCCGCCGCAGCTCGCCCCAGCGCCGCGTGCCGTCCGACAGGCACGACAGCACCAGCACGCCCCACTTGCTCATGATGTGGTCCAGCACCACGCGCGTGCCGCAGCCCTGGTCGAACACCGTGGGCGAAGACTCCCGGATTTCCGCAAAACTCACCGACATGTAGGTACCTTACGTCAAAGTGGGTACCGGTCGGATGGAATGCGCGGGTGCCTCGCGCCGGTTGGGGCAGGTGTTCACCAACGGAAGGACCGCCCTCATGACCATCCTCGCCACCGGAGCCACCGGACACCTCGGCCGCCTCATCATCGCCGCCCTCCTCGCCCGCGGCGCCGACCCCCAGTCGATCGTCGCCGGAGCGCGCGACGTGGCCAGGGCGGCCGACCTCGGCGTGCGCGTCGTGCCCCTCGACTACGACGACCCGGCCTCCGTCGCCGCGGCCCTCGACGGCATCGACACGGTCGTGCTCGTGTCCGGCTCCGAGGTCGGCCGCCGCGTCGAGCAGCACCGGGCGGTGATCGACGCGGCCGCAGCCGCCGGCGTCTCGAAGCTCGTGTACACCAGCGCCCCGAAGGCCACCACGAGCGACCTGGTGCTCGCGCCGGAGCACAAGGCCACGGAGGAGCTGATCGCGGCCTCCGGCGTCCCGGCCGTGATCCTGCGCAACAACTGGTACACGGAGAACTACGCCGCCGACCTCGCGCGCGCAGCCGAGACGGGCGTGCTCGCCTCCGGCACCGGCGAGGGTCGCGTCGCCTCGGCCAGCCGCGCCGACTACGCCGAGGCCGCCGCCGTGGTCGCGCTCGACGACGGTCACACGGGCGCCGTGTACGAGCTCGGCGGCGACGTCGCGTGGGACTACACGGAGCTGGCCGCCGCGATCGCCGAGGTCACCGGACGCGAGGTGACCTTCGTGTCGCTCACGGCGGACCAGCAGCTCGCGGCGCTGCGCGAGGCCGGGCTCGACGAGGGCACCGCGGGCTTCGTCGTCGCCCTCGACGCCGGCATCCGCGGGGGCGCACTGGCCGAGACCGACGGCACGCTCGCGCGGCTGATCGGCCGTCCGACCACGCCGCTCGTCGAGGGACTGCGCGCGATCGCGTGAGCCGGCCGGAGCCCCGCCGACCGCACGGTCAGCGGGGCTCCACCTCGACGGGCTCCCCCGCGGCACGGGCGACCTGCACGTAGGCCACCACGAGCGTGATGCTCTCGCGCTGGTACCCCTGCTCCGCGAGCACGGCCTCCACCGCGGCCCGCGCCTCCCGGAGGACCTCTCGGGACGCCGCGGT
>NZ_SSDM01000088.1:0-7494 GCF_004794375.1 Microbacterium sp. K35
GCGGCGGCCGTGGCCTCCGCGACGTGCAGCAGGTGGGCGTCCTCGT
The DNA here is from genome assembly GCF_004794375.1 of Microbacterium sp. K35. Classification (NCBI taxonomy): domain Bacteria; kingdom Bacillati; phylum Actinomycetota; class Actinomycetes; order Micrococcales; family Microbacteriaceae; genus Microbacterium; species Microbacterium sp. K35. The sequence continues at coordinate 47 of NZ_SSDM01000088.1, forward strand.
GGTCGCGCGCGCTCTGCGGCGGCTGCTGCGCGATGATCCAGCCGCGGATGGTGCCGAGGGCGCGCTCGAGTCCCCGCGCTGTGCGGTGGAGTCCGACGTCGTCCCACATCAGCTGCTGCAGGGCGCGGCGCTCGAACGGCGGGGTGCCGGTGGTCGCCGCCGGCTCCGGCGCGGGTGTCGCGGTCGCCCGCGGCGTCGTGGGGCCGGGGTGGACGCCGGTGGGCCAGGGAGCGGCGAGGGCCGCAGCCGCCCGTGCGCCGAACACCGCACCCTCCAGGAGGGAGTTCGACGCGAGGCGGTTGGCGCCGTGCACCCCGGTGCGGGCCACCTCGCCCGCCGCGTAGAGCCCGCGGATCGTGGTGCGTCCGTCGAGGTCGGTCACGACGCCGCCCATCAGGTAGTGCGCGGCCGGGGTCACCGGGAGCGGCTCGCGAGACCAGTCGAAGCCCCGCTCGCGGGTGACACGGTCGATCGTGGGGAAGCGGCGCGCGAGGGTCGCAGCTCCGAGCATCGTGGCGTCGAGGCGCACCGGCACGTCCTGTCGCGCGGCCTGTGCGGCGATCGCCCGCGCGACCACGTCGCGCGGCGCCAGCTCGCCGTCGGGGTGGCTGTCGAAGACGAACCGCCGTCCGTCGGCGTCGAGCAGCACCGCCCCTTCGCCGCGCACGGCCTCCGAGATGAGGAACGCCGGGCCGCTCGCGAGCACGGTGGGGTGGAACTGCACGAACTCCAGGTCGGCGACCGCGGCCCCCGCGGCCAGGGCCACGGCGATCCCGTCGCCCGTGACCCCGGCGGGGTTGGTGGTGTGGGCGTACAGCTGTCCGTCGCCCCCGGTCGCGAGGATCACGGCGTCGGCGGTCCGCACGGTGGGGCGGCCGTCGTGGAGCAGCTCCATGCCGCGCACGGTGCCGTCCGCCACGGTGAGCCCGGTGAGCATCGCCCGTTCGACCAGGGCCATTCCCGCCCGGCGCACGGCCGCGGTGAGGGCGGTCGCGATGGCGGCACCCGTGGCGTCTCCGCCCGCGTGGAGGATGCGCGCGTGGCTGTGCGCCGCCTCCCTCCCGCGCTGGAGGCTGCCGTCGGCGGCGCGGTCGAACGCGACGCCCTGGGCGATGAGCTCCGCGATGCGGGCAGAGCTCGCGGCCACGAGCGTCTCGACGGCGGTGCGGTCGCCGAGTCCGGCTCCGGCGGTGAGGGTGTCGTCCGCGTGCGCGGCCGGGGAGTCGTCCGGCCCGTAGCCGCCCGCGATCCCGCCCTGCGCGAGCGGTGTGCAGCCCTCGCCGACCTCGCCCTTCGTCACGAGCGTCACGGTGTGGCCCGCCTCGTGCGCGTGCAGGGCCGCGGTCATGCCCGCGATGCCCGCTCCGACGACGACGACGTTCATCGCGCGCCGGCTGCCGGGGGCTTGGCGGCGAGCATGCGCTCGAGGGCGACCCTGGCCGGTTCCGCGACGTCCTGGGCCACCGTGATCCGGTTGGGCGTGCGTCCCGCGACCAGCTCCTCCAGCGTCCAGGCGAGGTAGCCGGGGTGGATGCGGTACATGGTCGAGCAGGGGCACACCACGGGGTCGAGGCAGAAGATCCGGTGCTGCGGGTACTGCGCGGCGAGGCGGCGCACGAGGTTGATCTCGGTGCCGATCGCGAACGTCGTCGGCGTGGTGGCCTCGTCGATCGCGCGGCGGATGTACTCGGTCGATCCGGCCTCGTCGGCGGCGTCCACCACCTCCATCGGACACTCCGGGTGGACGATCACGCGCACGCCGGGGTGCTCGGCGCGGGCCTGGTCGATCTGCGCGACCGTGAAGCGGCGGTGCACGGAGCAGAAGCCGTGCCACAGGATGACGCGCGCGTCGCTGAGCTCGTCGGGCGTGGAGCCGCCCAGCGCTCGCCGCGGGTTCCACAGCGGCATGCGCTCCAGCGGCACGCCCATGGCCATGGCGGTGTTGCGGCCGAGGTGCTGGTCGGGGAAGAACAGCACGCGCTGTCCGCGCGCGAACGCCCATTCGAGCACGGTGTGCGCGTTGGAGGAGGTGCAGACGATGCCGCCGTGTCGCCCGACGAAGCCCTTGATCGCGGCGGACGAGTTCATGTAGGTGACGGGGATCACGGGCACGCGGCCGTCCGCGTCCGGCGTGTCGAGGTCACCCAGCACGTCGGCGAGCTGCTCCCAGCACTCCTCGACCTGGTCGATGTCGGCCATGTCCGCCATCGAGCATCCGGCGGCGAGGTTCGGCAGGATGACGGACTGCTCGGGGCGCGACAGGAGGTCGGCGGTCTCGGCCATGAAGTGCACACCGCAGAACACGATCGCCTCCGCGTCGGTCCGGCCCTTGGCGGCCGTGGCGAGCTGGAAGGAGTCGCCCACGTAGTCGGCGTGCGTGACGACCTCTTCGCGCTGGTAGAAGTGCCCGAGGATCACCACGCGGTCGCCCAGGGTCGCCTTGGCGGCACGGATGCGGTCGTGGAGCTCGGCCTCCGGTGCCTCGCGGTATTCGGCGGGCAGCTCGCCCTGGCGGGGAGCGCCGGTGGGGATCACATCGCCCATGGACGACCCCGGGCCGTAGCCCGGGCGGATGTCGAAGTCCCAGGGGCCGGCCGCGAGGTCGGTGGTGCAGGTGGCCTCGGTCGACGCGCCGGTGACGATCGCCTGGATCGCGTGGTCGACCGAGGCGTCCACGGGCAGGACGGCGGGAGTCGGGACGGCGGTGATGCTCATCGGGTGCTCGTTTCTTCGGGGCCGAGGGGGCCGCGGTCGGCCAGCTCGACATCGGTGTTGTCGCGGTACAGACGGGCGGGACGGTGGCTTCCGGTGCGGAACCGGTCGGTGGGCAGGAGGTTGCCGGCGGCCTCCACCTGACGGCGGAAGTTCGCGGGGTCGAGCTGGCGGCCGAGGATCGACTCGTACGCCTCGCGGAGCTCGGCGAGCGTGAACTCCTCGGGCAGGAAGCCCTGTGCGACGCGGCTGTAGCCGACCTTGTTGCGCAGGCGCCACAGGGCGTACTCGATGATCTTGGCGTGGTCGAACGCCAGTGCGGGGAGCTCGTCGACCTCGAACCACTGCACGTTCTCCGGCGCGCGTCCGCTGGCGCGGTGGGCGGCGATCTGGGCTTCGACGTCGTCCTGTCGCAGCAGCGCCCAGTACACGATCGAGACGACGCGCGTGGGGGAGCGGTCGACGGCGCCGAACGCGTAGAGCTGCTCGAGGTAGCTGGGCGCGAGGCCCGTGGTCTCCGCGAGCGTGCGGGCGGCGGCGTCGACCGGGGATTCCTCGGCGGTGAGCCAGCCGCCGGGGAGCGCCCACTGCTGCGCGAACGGCTCGCGCGTGCGGAGCACGAGGGGGAGGGCGAGCACGGCGCGGCCGTCGTCGGTGCGCCGCAGCGTCAGGATCACGGTCGAGACGGCGACGCGGATGGGCTGGCTTCGAGTCATAGGCACCTTAACCTCCGTGAACGATCTTAGTGTCATAGCGACCCTTAGGGCGACTCCATGACGCCGTGGGTCCAGCGAGTCCGAAACGTTATCTGCGGGAGGGAATAGGGCTTGTCCGGCCTGATGGGGTTTGTTAGGTTACTGTCCTAACAAACCCCTTCGAGGTGACGTCCGTCTCCTCCTCCCGGGTTTCCCGTGAACCCCGACCGGGGTTCGGCTCCATCCGGAGAATCCCTCCTGCAGTGCAGCACCGAGAGGAAATGAAGAATGATCCGTAAGGGAAAGCGCGGTATCGCGCTCACGGCGGTCGCGGGGGCCTCGGTCCTCGCGCTGGGACTCACCGCCTGCGGTGGCGGGGGAGGCGAAGGCGGCAACGCCGACGGCGACCGCGCCCTCCGCGTCTGGGCCGGCAGCACGACGCCGATCACCACGAACTACAACCCCTTCGCCCCGAACGTGCTCCACGGCGCACTCGGTCCGATCTACGAGCCCCTGTTCTTCTACAACAAGACCAAGGATGAGGAGCCGATCGGCCTCATCGGCGAGTCCTTCGAGTACAACGAGGACGGCACGCAGATCACGGTGAAGATCAAGCCCGATCTGAAGTGGAGCGACGGCGAGCCCCTCACGGCCTCCGACGTCGCCTTCACCTTCAAGTACGAGGCCAACAACCCCGAGGGCAACAATCTGGTCTCCGCCGAGGCGACGGACGACACCACCGTCGTGCTCACGTACGGCATCGCGCAGTACACCACGGAGTTCCAGCGGATGGGCTCGAGCTACATCCTCCCCGAGCACATCTGGAAGGACGTGGACGACTTCGCGAACTTCACCAACGAGGAGCCGGTCGGGTCGGGCCCGTACGTCGTCGACAAGACCACGAGCGAGTCCTACACCCTGGTCGCGAATGAGAACTACCGCGACGCCGACGAGCTGGCCATCAAGAAGGTCCAGTACATCGCCGTCGACAACAACCAGACGGCGCAGGATCTCGTCGCCGCGGGCGAGCTGGACTGGACCGGCATGTTCATCCCCAACCCGGACGACGTGACCGGCAACGGCAAGATCGAGTGGATCAACACGCCGCAGGACCCGACCGTGCTGTACACGTGCTCGAACGCCGAGCTCGGCTGCACGGGTCCGCAGACCGACGTCGCCGTGCGTCAGGCGCTGAACGTCGCGATCGACCGCGCCACCATCAAGGAGAAGGCGTTCGTCGGCCTCACCGCCGACATCTCGCCCGCCTACACGCTGCTCCCGCGGGATGAGAAGTGGCTCACGGACGACGCGTACGAGGTCAGTCCGCAGGAGGCGAACGTCGAGGAAGCCGCGTCGATCCTCGAGGCGGCCGGCTACACCAAGGGCTCGTCGGGCATCTACGAGAAGGCCGGCGTGCCGGTCGAGTTGAGCCTGATCTCGGTCGACGGGTGGACGGACTACAACGACGCCGCGAAGCTGATCGCCGAGCAGGCGGAGAAGGCCGGCATCAAGGTCACCACGTCCACCGTGCAGTGGCAGGAGTTCGTCGACGCCCGTCAGTCCGGCCAGTTCCAGCTGATCGTCGGCGGGGTCATCGGCACCACCATCGCCGACCCGTTCCAGATCTATCGTGACTGGTTCGGCGGCACCGCTGTTCAGTCCACCAGCCCGGTCGGGACGGAGATCCCCCCGGGGCGCTGGAACTTCAGCCGCTACAGCAACCCCGCCGTCGACGCGGCCATCCAGCAGGCCATCAGCACCGAGGACGAGGGGGAGCGCAAGCAGCTCTACGCCACGATCCAGGACGCGATCGTCAACGACGTGCCCTACATCCCGCTGGTGATCAACGCCACGCAGACCTTCTACAACACGAAGGACTACACCGGCTGGCCGACGGAGGAGAACCTCTACGCGTTCCCGCCGTCCTGGGGTGCCATCGCCGCCGGCTACGTGCTGACGCAGATCAAGCCGGCCGGCTGAGCGAAGGAGTCGGGGAAGCAGGAAGTCAGGACACAGTGACATGAAGTTCTATGCACGACGGATCGGGTTCTACGCGTTCACGCTGTGGGCCGCGATCTCCATCAACTTCCTGCTTCCCCGGCTCATGCCGGGGGACCCCGCCGACATCATGATCGCCAAGATGCAGCGGGCGGGCGGCGAGGTCTCCGAGACCACCATCCGCAACATCAAGCTGCTGCTCGGGGGCGACGACTCCTCGCTGTGGGAGCAGTACATCGCCTACTGGGGGCGGATGCTCCGCGGAGACCTCGGCATCTCCGTCACGAAGTTCCCGACGCCGGTCGCCGACCTCATCGCGGGCGCCCTCCCGTGGACCCTGGTGCTGGTGGGCACGGCGACCGTCCTGTCCTTCCTCCTCGGCGTCGTGCTCGGCGCGTGGGCGGGGTGGAAGCGGGGCACGTGGGTCGACCACCTCATCCCGGCGACCACCGTCCTGCAGTCCATCCCGTACTTCTGGCTCGCGCTCGTGCTGGTCGCCGTCTTCGCGGTCGGGCTCGGATGGTTCCCCATGTTCGGCGGCTACGACGTCTTCGACTTCCCGGACGGCCCGGAGCCGACCTGGGCCTTCTTCACCGACGCGGTCGCTCACTCGCTCCTTCCCGCGATCACGATCGTGATCAGCTCGGTCGGCGGGTGGATGTTCGGCATGCGCAACATGATGGTGTCGACGCTCGCCGAGGACTACGTGCTGACCGCCGAGGCGAAGGGCCTGCGCCCGCGGCGCATCATGACCACCTACGCCGCGCGAAACGCCGCGATCCCGTCGATCGCGGGCTTCTCGATCACCCTCGGCTTCGTGGTGGCCGGCGCCATCGTGATGGAACAGGTGTTCACGTATCCGGGTGTCGGGAAGCTCATGTTCCAGGCCGTCACCAACAACGACTACGCGCTGATGCAGGGGCTGTTCCTCGTGATCACCCTCACGGTGCTCGTCGCCAACTTCTTCATGGACCTCGTCTATGGCTTCATCGACCCGAGGGCTCGCCAGAATGTCTGACACGAAGAACCCGCTCCTCGTGGAGGAGCCGCCCACCGTCGCCCCCGAGGGCACGGTCGCCCTGGCCACGCAGCGCCAGGAACGCAAGCGCCGCCGGATCCTGCCGAGCACGTCGCCGAAGTTCATCGTCGGCTCTGTGCTCGTGCTCGCCATCGTGCTCTTCGCGATCATCGCGCCCTTCTTCACACAGAACCCGCGCAGCACCGACAACCCCGCACTCGCCGCGCCCTCGGCCGAGCACTGGCTGGGAACGACCAAACTCGGCAACGACGTCCTCGCCCAGCTCGCCATCGGGGCGCAGGGATCGTTGCTCATCGGCGTCACCGCCGGCGGGATCGCGATCGTCCTGTCCCTCTTCTTCGGTGTGCTGGCGGGGTACCTCGGCGGCTGGCGCGAGGACGCCCTGGCGCTGCTCACGAACGTGATGATCGTGATCCCCGGGCTCCCGCTCGTGATGGTGATCGCGTCGTTCGTGCCGCAGCGCAGCTGGCAGCTCGTCGCCTTCGTGCTCGGCATCACCTCGTGGGCCGGGGCGGCCTATGTCCTGCGGCTGCAGACGCGCTCGCTGCGCACCCGCGACTACGTGTACGCCTCGAAGGTCGCCGGCGAGCGATCCTTCCGCGTGATCCTCGTCGAGATCATGCCGAACCTGCTCCCGCTGCTCACGGCCCAGTTCCTGTTCGCGATCATCTTCGCGATCCTCGGCGAGGCCGGGCTGTCGTACCTCGGTCTCGGCCCGAACTCGTCGATCACCTGGGGGTCCATCCTCAACGACGCCCAGTCGGGGCAGGCGCTCGGCCGCGGTGCGTGGTGGTGGTTCGTGCCCCCGGGCATCATGATCGCGATCCTCGGCGCGGGGCTCGCGCTGATCAACTTCGCGATCGACGAGGTCATCAACCCGAAGCTGCGCAACGCGCCCGATGCGGCCCGCCGGGTGCGCAAGGCCGCCAAGACGAAGGGGGTCTCCGCATGAGCGACGCGGTGCTGTCGGCGAGGAATGTGTCGATCGAGTATGAGGTGGATCC
>NZ_SSDM01000089.1:0-297 GCF_004794375.1 Microbacterium sp. K35
GCCGCCGAGAGCCGACGCAGCAGCGGGCCGACCAGCCGCACGCAGACCGCGACCAGCCACGGGCCGAGCAGCCCCAGCGCGACGATCAGCATCAGGGCGGCACCCGCCGAGGCGCCGACGGCCGCATCCCCGCGCACCACCAGCGGCACGGTCGAGACCGAGACCCCGGCGGCGGCGAACACGATCCCGGCGATGATGCGCGGCAGGCCGATGGGTCCCGGCCCGGTCGACGACTCGCGCAGCGCCTCGATGGGGTCCAGGCGCGCGGGGCGCCGCGCCGCGATCCGGGCCGCGCCC
>NZ_SSDM01000090.1:0-20537 GCF_004794375.1 Microbacterium sp. K35
GACCTCAGCGCGGGCGAGGGGTCGCGGTGAGGTCGAGCGCCCACTCGTTCACGGTGAGGTCGGCCCCGCGGAACCGCTCGGTCGCCACGCCCACGAGCTCGAACCCGCCGCGGCGGCACACCGCGTTGGAGGCCGGGTTGTCGACCGCGGGGAACGCGAGCAGCAGCCTCCGGCCCTCGTGGTGCTCGCGCGCCTCCGCGACGAGGAGGGACAGCGCCCGCGCGGCGACCCTCCGCCCCTGCGCCGCGGGCAGCACGAACCACCCGGTCTCCCATGAGGGGCCCGCGCTTCCCTCGACCTTCCACCGCCCGATCGAGCCGAGCGGCGTACCGCTCTCGTCGACGATCGCGAACATCCGCGCCTCGCCGTCGCGCTGCAGCCGGAGGTACCGCTCGTGACGCGCCAGGATCTCCGCCTCGCTCTCCGGTCCGTTGAGATGCGCGGTCATCTCCGGGGTGTTGGCGGCGTGCAGCAGCGGCAGGTCGGCGGGCGACCACGGCCGCAGGGCGAGGGTGTCCATGCGGGGAGTCTGCCGTCGACCTCCGACATCCGCGACCGATGTCGGAGGTCGCGCCTACCGTCTCCCGCATGCCAGATCCCGTGCCGACGTGGTGGGCGAGACGCCAGTTCTCGCGCGGTGCCGCCGTGCCCTACGCGGTGGGCACCTACCGGTCGGCGTGGTCGGCGTATCCCGAGCTCGTCCGCCAGTACCACCCGGAGCTGAACCACGGCATCGCGCTGTCGCAGGTGCCGCTGGCCGCCGACGTGCTGCTGTGCTGGGAGTGTCCGCTCGGGCACCGGTTCGCGGCCACCCCGACCGAGCAGCGCGAACGACCGGGGCGCGTGCGGCGGCGTTCGTCGTGGTGTCCGGAGTGCTCCGCGCTCGCCCGCCCGCAGCCGGTGGTGCTGGGCGAGGCTCGCGCGCTGCCCGCCCGCCCGAAGAAGCCCGCCCCCGCGCTGTGCACGAAGACCCCCGACCTGCCGAAGGGCACCCCGTTCCTCAGCGCGTGCGCGCCGAAGCCCGCGTCGGCGGCCGAGGCGAAGCTGCGCGCGATGCTGCGCGACCGGCTGGAGTTCACCGATGGCCTCAACGCGATCAAGGTCGTGCGGCCGTTCTTCCGGCACACCGAGGTGTGGCCCGACATCCTGCTGCCCGAGCTGCGGGTCGCGATCGAGTACGACTCCGTCGGCCGTCACGGGCTCGAGCACGTCGGCAAGCGCGAGGAGGCCGACCGCCGCAAGGACCGCGCGGTGCGGGGCGCCGGCTGGGAGGTCGTGCGGCTGCGCACCGGTCCGCTCGAACCCCTCGGCCCGTACGACGTGCAGCTCACGGGGCTCGGCCGGGCGGCGATCGATCGGCTCGTCGAGCGGCTCCGCGAGATCCGGGGCCCGCTCCTCGTCGACCCGTATCTGCGCGCGTGAGCGCCGCGCTCCCCCGGCGACGTCCCGCGCTTGGTAGCCTGACGACCACCCCGCCCCCACCCCGAAAGGCCGCCCCGATGCTCGGCGAGACCGTCACCCTGAACGCCGAGCGCGGCGTCACGCTCACCTGCTACGTGCAGCCCGTCGACGGCGAGTTCGCCGGGGTCACGGCCCGCCCGGCCGTGCTGATCCTCCCCGGCGGCGGCTACCAGTACTGCAGCGACCGGGAGGCGGATCCCGTCGCCTACCCGTTCCTCGCGGCGGGGTATCAGGCGTTCGTGCTGCGCTATTCGGTCGGCGATCAGGGAGCCTGGCCGCGCCCGCTCGACGACTACGAGCAGGCGATGGCACAGCTCACGGCGAACGCCGAGGCGTGGCACCTCGACCCGACGAAGATCGCCGTCATCGGGTTCTCCGCCGGCGGGCACCTCGCGGCGGTCGCGGCGACCATGGCCGAGCACCGGCCCGCCGCCGCGATCCTCGGCTACCCGGTGATCCTGCCGGAGATCGCCGACCGCTGCCGACCGGGCATGCCCTACCCGGCGGAGCACGTCACGGCCGACACCGCCCCCACCTTCCTCTTCCACACGCGCGACGACGACGTGACGGTCGTGGAGAACACGCTCGCCTTCGCCTCCGCGCTGGCCGGAGCCGGAGTGCCCTTCGAGGCCCACGTCTACTCGTACGGTGCCCACGGTTTCTCGACCGGGGCGGCGCACCTGAACCCGCGCCCCCTCACGCCGCGCGCCCGGAGCTGGGTTCCCGAGAGCATCGCGTGGCTCGACGAGACCCTCGGTGCCCTCACCGCCTCCGGCATCGGCGAGCCGCGGCTGTCGTCCGATGGAGCGACGGGCGGACGCACACCCGCGTGATTCCGGGACTGGCCGAACGGTCGAGTCCGCACTTCCTCCGGGATGTTGAACCGCGGGTCCAGGCGCGCGCTTGACTCGGCGTCATGACACACAGCGCCAAGCAGGACTTCGGTGACTTCGTCGCCGAGCACCGCCGCGTTCCGGCGGCGGTCCGGCAGCTGAACGTGCTGCTCACGCTGGTCGTGGGCACCGTCGCGATCCTCCTGTTCCTGCTCATCCTGCTCGCGGCGCTCGGTCGGGCCGACCGCTGGGCGACCGTCGCCGTCCCGATCGCCGCGATCGCGCTGATCCCGGTCTGGATCGCGGCGCTGGTCATCCGCCACCTCCCGCTGAACGGACTCGGGATCGCCGCGATCGTCACGGCGATCGGCGCGGTCGCGACGCTCGTGCTCGATCCGGCGATCACGTCGATCCTCGGCGAGCCCGCCCCCCTCCCGGCCGATCTGTCGCGCTGGCAGTCCGACACGATCGACGCGAACGTGCTGTTCCTCGTGGTCGCGGGGCTGGTGGTGGTGAGTGCCGCGCTGGGCGTCGCCTCCGTGGTCCAGGCGCGCATCACGCGGGCCGAGGCCAGGGCGCTGCGCACGCAATCAGGTCGGGTCTGACGCGGAACTACTCGGACGCCGACCCCGGGCGGAGGGTGCCGTCCGGCCGCCCGCGGACTCGTCCGGCGGTGTCGCCCCGACCGCAGCGTCCGCGGGGTCGGCGGGGATCTCCCGCACCCGGCGCAGCGCCGAGAGCAGGACGTAGCCGAGCTGCGCGGCGAACACCCCGGCGCACAGCACGATGCACGCCTCGACTCCCACCCCGGCGGCGACCACGGCCCCGAGCGCCGCGCCGACCGGGCGGGCCCCGTACGTGGCGACGACCAGCACCGACGACACCCGGCCGATCATCGACACCGGGGTCACCGCCTGACGCAGCGACGTCGTGCCGATGGTCCACAGCACCGGCCCGAGCCCGAACAGCAGATACGCCGCGAACGCGAACGCCGGCGCCGGCACCCACAGCGTCGCAGCCATCAGGAGCGCGGCGGTGAACCCGCCGAGCGGCCCCAGCATCGTCAGAGCGCCGAGCGCGAACCGTCGCGACAGCACCGGGGCGAGCAGTGCGCCGATCACCATGCCGCCGCCGTACACGGCCATCGCGGCGCCGACCGTCGCGGGGGTCATGCCGAGGCGGTCGAGCGCGTAGACCACGAACACCGACTGCAGCAGAAACCACCCCACGTTGAACACGAAGGAGGTCACGATCATCGGCCGCAGCAGCGCATGCGAGAACGCGAAGCGCAGTCCCTCGCCGATGTCGCGCCAGGGTGTCGTGCGGGGTGCGGCCACGCGGGCGGGGATGTCGGTGCGCGCGAGCACGGCCAGCGCGGCCAGGCAGGCGACGGTCGCCACGACGAACGCGGTGTCGGCGCCGCCCAGCGACACGATCGCACCGGCGACGGCCGGCCCCCCGATGAACGCCGCACTGCGCCCGAGCTCCAGCCACCGGTTCGCGTCGACCAGGCGATCGCGCGAGACGGTGCGCGGAACGGCGGCGGGCACCGCGACACTGATGCCCATGGTGCCCACGGCTCCCGCGAAACCGAGGGCCAGCAACGACTCGAAGCGCAGGGCGTCGAGGGCGAGGAGGACGATCACCGCCACGAGCGTGCTCGCGCGCAGCGCCTCGGACAGCAGGAGGAGCCGGCGCGGGGACGAACGGTCGACGAGGAGCCCGAACGGGATGGCGAGCAGCAGGAACGGGAGGGTCTGCGCGACCTGGAGCAGCGCCGTGCCCGCGGCGTCGGCGCCCAGCAGCAGCACGGCTGCGAGCGGGACGGCCACCAGGGCGATCTGCTCGGCGAACTGCGTGAGGACGCTCGACCAGGACAGTCGCGTGAACGCCGGAGGCAGCGGAGGGCGGGGGGCTCGCGGGTGCATCCCCTCAGCCCAGCAGCCCGCCGCCCGAGGTTCTGGCGGGTATCGGACGCGGCATTCCCCACGGCGGCCGCGGATAGGTTGGGAGTCCCACCCGGAAGGACACCCATGACCCCCGTCGTCACCGCCCTCGACCATGTCCAGCTGCCCGCGAAGAACCTGGACGAGGCCATCGGCTGGTACTCGGACGTGCTCGGTTTCCGCGTGCTCACGCACTACGGGACCTACGCCATGCTGCGCCTGGACCCCGGCCTCGACCTCATGCTCTGGGAGGCGGCGGAGTACACGCCGATGCGGGTCACCGTGGACGGCGACACGAAGCCGGCCCTCTTCCTCAAGACGGAGCGCTTCGACGACCTGGCCGCGCGGCTGCGGGCGTCCGACACGCAGATCGCCAGCATCGAGGACCTGGGCTTCGCGCGGTTCCTGAAGTTCTCCGACCCCAGCGACAACTTCCTGGGCGCGATCGCGTTCGCGGGGGAACCCGCCAACGCGGGTTAGAGCAGCGTGGACGACTACTGGAATCACAACACCGCCTACCACCGGGAACTCGTCGCCGCCGTGCGCCAGGGGGCCCGAGTGCTCGACGTCGGCTGCGGCGACGGGCTCCTCCTTCAGAAGCTCGCGGGAAGGGCGAGCCAGGTCACGGGCATCGACCCCGACGCCGCGGCGCTCTCCCGAGCGAGGGAGCGGTTCCCGCAGTCCTCGCCCGTGCGCCTTATCCACGGTGACCTGTTGACCTCACCCGACCTGGAGGGGCAGCGGTTCGATCTCGTCACCTGCGTGGCCACGCTGCATCACCTGCCGCTGATCCCGGCACTCGAACGCCTGCGCGACCTGCTCGCTCCGGGAGGACAGCTCCGCATCGTCGGCCTGTCGGCAAACGCGAGCGTCCTCGACTGGGCGATCTCCGGGGCGTTGCTGCTCCCGATCCGGGTCATGAGCGGGGTGCACCGTGAGTCCGGCTATCCGGACATGACGACCGCACGACCGTCCGAATCCCTCACGCACATCCGCGACGCCGCTGCCACGATCCTCCCGGGCAGCCAGGTGCGACGACGGTTCTACTACCGCTACAGCCTCACGTGGACGAAACCGGCGTGAGCGCGAGCCCCGGCGAGTGAGCGCAACCCGCTTGCGCGATCTTGCAAGGACTTGCGTACACTGAGCGCATGTCGAAGCGTCTGGCAGAGGTGGCCCGCAAGGTCGGCGTGAGCGAGGCGACGGTCAGCCGCGTGCTCAACGACAAGCCCGGGGTCTCGGACGCCACCCGGCAGGCCGTGCTCACGGCGCTGGACGTGCTGGGCTACGAGCGGCCCACGAAGCTGCGCGGCGAGCGGGCACGCCTGGTCGGCCTCGTGCTGCCGGAGCTTCAGAACCCGATCTTCCCCGCGTTCGCCGAGATCGTCGGCGGTGCGCTCACCCAGAACGGCTACACGCCCCTGCTCTGCACGCAGAACGCCGGCGGGGTCACCGAGTCCGACTACGTGGACCTGCTGCTCGCCCAGCAGGTGTCGGGCGTGGTGTTCCTCGGCGGCAACTACACCCAGGCCGACGCCGCCCACCAGCACTACGAGCGCCTGCGCGCGGTGAACCTGCCGACCGTGCTCGTGAACGCGCGCGTGCCGGAGCTGCCGTTCCCCACCGTCTCCACCGACGACGTCGCGGCCGCGGAGCAGGCCGTGCTCCACGTGCATCAGCTCGGGCACCGGCGCATCGGTCTGCTGCTCGGGCCGGACGACCACATCCCCTCGCGCCGCAAGCTCGACGCCGCCCGCCGACTGCTCGACCAGCTCGGCTCTCCGCTCAGCGACGAGCTCGTGGCGCGCGGCCTCTACTCGCTCGAGTCGGGCCAGGCGGGGGCCGCGCGACTGTTCGCCGCCGGAGCCACGGCCCTGGTGTGCGCGAGCGACCCGATGGCGCTCGGGGCCGTGCGCGCCGCCCGCCGAGCCGGGCTGTCCGTGCCGGGCGACGTGAGCGTGGTCGGCTTCGACGACTCGGCGCTGATGAGCTGCACCGAGCCGCCGCTGACCACCGTGCGCCAGCCGATCGAGTCGATGGGCCGGGCCGTGATCGAGCTGCTCCTCGCGCAGATCGCGGGCACGCCGCAGGCCGCCGACGAGCTGCTGTTCGAGCCCGAGCTCGTGCTGCGCGCCTCCACCGGTCCGCTGCACTGAATCGGCGGCGTTCCGCCGCTCCTCCCCCGCGGGCTCCCCCGGGAGCTTTCGCACGGGCTTGAGTCCTTTCTATTTTTCATTCTTTTGTTCGGTTCTTGCATCAATGCCTTCGGAAAGCTACATTCAACTCATCACCGTCGATGAGGAGACCCGTGGACACCGACGTTCTGCGCAGCACCGCCCCCGCTTCCCGGCCCGTCCCCCCGACGGACGAGGGCTGGTGGCGCACCGCGGTGATCTACCAGATCTACGTGCGCAGCTTCGCCGACGGGAACGGCGACGGCATCGGCGACCTCGCCGGCGTCCGCTCCCGCCTCGGGTATCTGAAGAGCCTCGGCGTGGACGCCCTCTGGTTCACCCCCTGGTACCGCAGCCCCCTCGCCGACGGCGGCTACGACGTGCAGGACTACCGCGCCATCGACCCGCGCTTCGGCACCCTGGAGGAGGCCGAGCTGCTGATCGCCGAGGCACTCGAGCTCGGCATCCGCACCATCGTCGACATCGTGCCCAACCACATCTCCGACCGCCACGAGTGGTTCCGGCAGGCACTGGCCGCCGGCCCCGGCAGCCCGGAGCGGGAACGGTTCTGGTTCCACCCCGGCCGCGGCGCCGACGGCTCCGGCATCCCCACCAACTGGGTGTCGAGCTTCCAGGGCGAGACCTGGACGCGCACGCGCAACGCCGACGGCACACCGGGCGAGTGGTACCTGCACCTGTTCACGCCGCAGCAGCCCGACCTCAACTGGAACCACCCCGACGTGCGCCGCGAGCACGAGGAGGTGCTGCGCTTCTGGTTCGACCGCGGCGTCGCCGGTGTGCGCATCGACTCCGCCGCCCTGCCGGTGAAGGACCCCGCGCTGCCCGACCTGCCCGCAGGCTCCGCCCCCGCGGAGGGCCACCCGCACATCGACCGCGACGAGCTGCACGACATCTACCGCGAGTGGCGGGCCGTGGCCGACGACTACGCCGGAGAGCGCGTGCTCGTCGGCGAGGTGTGGCTCGACGACGCCGAGCGCTTCGCGCGGTACCTGCGACCCGGCGAGATGCACACGGCGTTCAACTTCGGGTTCATGACCCAGCCGTGGGACGCCGCGGCCATGCGCGCCTCCATCACCCGCACCCTCGCCGAGCACGCACCGGTCGGCGCCCCCGCCACCTGGGTGCTGTCGAACCACGACGTCACGCGCCCCGTCACCCGCTACGGGCAGGCCGACTCGTCGTTCGCGTTCGAGCGCAAGCGCTTCGGCACCGCGACCGACACCGCGCGCGGGCTGCGGCGAGCGCGCGCCGCAGCCCTCCTCGTGGCGGCGCTGCCCGGCAGCCTGTACGTGTACCAGGGCGACGAGCTAGGGCTGCCCGAGGTGGAGCTGCCGCTCGACGCGATCGAAGACCCGATGCACTTCCGGTCGCACGGCGTCGACCCCGGCCGCGACGGGTGCCGGGTGCCGCTGCCGTGGGCGGGCGACGCGAGCCCGTACGGGTTCGGCGGTGCCCCGTGGCTGCCGCAGCCCGCCGACTGGGCCGGGCTCACGGTCGACGCGCAGGAGCTCGAGCCCGCCTCCACCCTGCACCTCTACCGCGCGGCCATCCGGCTGCGCCGCGAGGTGCGCGACCTGGCGAACGGCGAGCTGTCGTGGCTCGAGCTCGGATCCGACGTGCTCGCGTTCCGCCGCGGCGACGACACCGTCAGCATCACCAACCTCGGTGCGACGCCGATCCCGCTCCCCGCCCACCACGCGGTGCTGCTGTCCAGCACGCCGCTCGACGGCACCCTGCCCGCCGACGCCACCGCGTGGCTCACGCTGCGCCCGGCGCGCACCGGTCGCGCGCCCCACTGACCCGCACCACCCGATCCGCATCACATGGAAGGACAGACGATGAAGTCACCGAAGAAGGCCCTGGTCGCCGGGATCGCCGTGCTCGCCACGGCGGGCGCACTGGCCGGATGCTCCGCGAACGACACCGATTCCGGCTCCGACGGCAGGCTCGAGCTGCGCGTCGCGACGTTCCCGCCCGGCGCCGACGCCGCCGCGTACGACGCGTTCGCCGCCCAGGAGAAGCAGTTCGAGAAGGAGCACCCCGACATCGACATCATCGGTGTCGAGTACGAGTGGGAGGGTCCGACGTTCGCCGTGCAGCTCGCGGGCGGCAGCCTCCCCGATGTGTTCACCGTGCCGTTCACCGACTCCAAGACGCTGCTGGAGAACGGCCAGCTCATGGACGTGACCGACGCGATCGACGAGCTCGGGTACACCGACAAGTTCAACCCGATCATCCTCGAGGGCGTCACAGGCGACGACGGCAAGATCTACGGCTTCCCCCGCCAGGCCTACGCCGCCGCGCTGCACTACAACCGCGACCTGTTCGAGCAGGCCGGCCTCGACCCCGACGACCCGCCGCAGACGTGGGACGAGATCCGCGAGGCCGCCAAGGCCATCACCGACGCCACCGGTAAGGCCGGCTACGCGCAGATGGCGATCAACAACACCGGCGGCTGGCAGCTCACCTCGCAGACCGTCGCGCGCGGCGGCCGCACGCAGACCGACAACGGCGACGGCACCGCCGAGTCCACAATCGACAACGACGCCACCAAGGCCGCCCTCCAGTTCCTCCACGACGTGAAGTGGGAGGACGGGTCGTTCGGCTCCAAGGTCGACCTCGACTGGGGCACCATCAACCAGGAGTTCGCCGCGGGCAACATCGGCATGTACACCTCGGGCTCCGACATCTACACCGCCCTCGTGCGCGACTTCGGCATGGACTCGGAGATCTACGGCATGACGGTCGTGCCGATGGAGGGCGACGACCCCGGCACGCTCGGCGGCGGCGACATCGCGGTGATCAGCCCCACGGTCGACGACGCCACCAAGGACGCCGCTGTCACCTGGATCGACTGGTACTACATGCAGAAGCTGATGGACGAGGACGCGGCCGTGCAGGACGCGAAGACCCTCGACGAGTCGGGGCAGGCCGTTGGTACCCCGCTGCTGCCGGTGCTCAGCCGTGAGCTGTACGACGAGTCGCAGGTGTGGATCGCGGACTACATCAACGTTCCGGTCGACCAGATGAAGCCGTTCAGCGACCGCATCTGGGACCAGACGCCCGTGGGCGAGCCGAAGGTGAAGACCCAGGAGGTCTACGCGCTGCTCGACGCGGTGGTGCAGACCGTGCTCACCCAGCAGGACGCCGACATCGACGCCCTGCTCGCCCAGGCGCAGACCGACGCCCAGGCGAAGCTCGACGAGTAACGCTCCATGACGATGACGCTCCCCGAGCAGCGGGCGGCGGCGGACACCCCTCCGCCGCCCGCTGTGCGCCCGACCCGTCGCCGCTCGCCGCTCACGTGGCTGCGCGGCGGCGGGCTCGCGAACCTCGTGTTCGTGCTGCCGATGCTGTTCGTGTTCGTGTTCTTCTCGTGGTCGCCGATCGTGCAGTCCGTGATCATGAGCCTGCAGAAGACGAACCTGATCGTCTCCGAGTGGGTCGGGTTCGACAACTACCTCGCGGTGATCGGCGACCCGGAGCTCGGCCGCGCCGTGCTCAACACGCTCTGGTTCGCGGTGCTCGCGCTGCTGTTCGGCTTCCCGCTGCCGCTGCTGATGGCGGTGCTGATGAGCGAGGTGCGCCGCGGCAAGGGCATCTACTCCGCCCTCGCCTACCTCCCCGTCGTGATCCCGCCCGTCGTCGCGGTGCTGCTGTGGAAGTTCTTCTACAGCGCCGACCCGTCCGGCGTGTTCAACACCGTGCTCGGGTGGGTGGGCATCCCGCCGCAGCCGTGGATCCAGGACGCGGTGCAGGCGATGCCGTCTCTCGTGCTGGAGGCCACCTGGGCCGGGGCCGGCGGATCGATCATCATCTACCTGGCCGCGCTGCTCGGCGTGCCGCCTGAGCTGTACGACGCGGCAGAGGTCGACGGCGCCGGCATCGCGAAGAAGGTGTGGCACGTCACGCTGCCGCAGCTGCGCGGCATCCTCTTCATCATGCTGATCCTGCAGGTGATCGCCACCGCGCAGGTGTTCCTCGAGCCGTTCCTGTTCACGGGCGGCGGGCCGGCGGGCGCGACCAAGACCGTGCTCCTCTACATCTACGACAAGGCGTTCCGGAACAGCCTGGGCGGCGACTACGGTGAGGCCACAGCGGTCTCGGTGCTGCTGGCGATCGTGCTGGCCGTCCTGTCCTGGCTCTACTTCCGACTGACCGACCGCTGGAGCACGACGTGAGCCTCACCACCCGCCTGTTCTCCCGCGCCGCGGAACGAGCGGCCGCCCGAGCCGCCGACGCCGTGGGCGACCGCACCGTGATCTCCGCCTCCGAGCGTCGGCGCCCCGGCATCCGCGTCGGCCTCACCCTCACGCACGTGTTCCTCGCGGTGGGTCTCGTGGTGGCCGGTCTCGGGCCGATCCTGTGGCTCGCGAAGTCCGCCGTGACCCCCACCCAGGACACCCTGCAGCAGCCGTTCGCGCTGTGGCCGAACGGCATCGACTGGGCGAACCTGGAGACCGCCTGGAACGACATCCACATCGACCAGTACTTCCTGAACACGGTGGTGATCGCGCTCGGCGCGTGGTTCGTGCAGCTGTTCGTCGCGACCACGGCCGGGTACGCACTGTCGGTGCTGCGACCCCGCTACGCGCCGATCCTGAACGCGCTCGTGCTGGCGACGCTGTTCATCCCCGGGATCGTGCTGCTGGTGCCGCTGTACCTGACGATCGTGAACCCGCCGCTGCCCGGCGACGTGAACCTGCTCAACAACTACCTCGCGGTGTGGCTGCCGATGGGGGCGAACGCGTTCAACATCCTGCTGGTGAAGCGCTTCTTCGACTCGCTGCCGCGCGAGGTGTTCGAGGCGGCACGCACCGACGGGGCCGGACCGTTCCGGCTGTTCTGGTCGATCGTGCTGCCGATGTCGAAGCCCATCCTCGGCGTGGTGTCGGTGTTCGCGATCATCGCGGCGTGGAAGGACTACCTGTGGCCGATGCTGGTGCTGCCCGACCCCGCGGTGCAGCCGCTGTCGGTGCGGCTCCCGGCGGTGCAGTCGCAGACCGAGCTCGACGTGTTCCTCGCGGCCCTGGCGATCGCGACGCTCATCCCGATCGCGATGTTCCTGCTGTTCCAGTCGGTGTTCCTGCGCTCGGCGGGACTGGGCGGCGCGGTCAAGGGCTGACCGCGCCGCCGACGGGGCCGGCGCCGCGACCGTCGCTCAGTGCCCGTGTGCGAGCTGCTGCACGACCACGACGAGGGCGCCGAGCCCCACGAGGATCCCCATCGCGATCAGCTGCTTCCATCCGCTCAGGCCCGTACGGCGGACCGCGACGTAGCCGATGAGTCCCAGGATCGCCAGGTACACCACCGACGCGATGGTGAGCGCCGTCTGCAGCTCGATCCAGCCCAGCACCGCCGCCAGCAGGACGAGCAGGGGAACCGCGGCCGAGCCGATGGCGGTGCCGGTGAGCCGGAGCAGCTCCGTCAGCTCGGCCCCGCGCGGGAAGCGGCCGTGGGTCGCGAGGTGCGCGATCAGGTCGGCCGCGAACCCGGCGAGGGCGATCGCCACGATGCCGACCAGCAGGGTGACCGTGGCCCGCGCGGCGCTGGTGTGCTCCGCGTTCGCGTTCTGCACGAGCACGATGGCGAGCCCGGTGAAGGTGGCGTACACGCGCTCCTTGAGCGCGGCCCGCTCGACGGCCTCGTCGCGCGGCGGCCGAGAGGGGGCGGGTTCCGGCGAGCTCATGTGCGGGATGCTACCAACACGGGACGGCGTTCAGGCGGCCTGGGTGGCCTCGGGCTCAGGCGAGGAAGGAGCCGAGCGCGTCGAGGAGCCCGCGCGTCCCGGCCTCGCGCCCTGGTCCGTCGTCCCAGAACCGGTCGAGGAAGACGCCGTGCTCGGTGTGGGTGAAGCGCGTGCCGAGGTCGACCGCCTCGAACTCCAGGGATGCGACCGAGGTCGACATGTGCTCCCCGTCCAGCCACATGTCGTACGCGGTGACGATCCGCACCCGGTCGACGATGTCGGTGTAGGTGGCCACGTACCGCGACACGGGTCCGTCGTGGAACCGCCCCTCGTGGACGTCGCGCCCGCCGACACGGAAGTCGAACGCCCACTCCCGCTCCTCGATGGCGTCCGCGTCGCCCCACCATCCGCGTTTCTGGTCCTCGTCCGCGAACGCGGCCCACACCCGGTCGAGCGGAGCGGGGTAGTCGCGGGTGAGGGTGAATCCGGAGTGTGCGAGCCGGTGCTCCGTCGTCATCGCGGTGTCCTATCGCGTCAGGGTGACGTGGACGACGCCGCTCTCGGCCGCTTCCGTCGTCACGGTGTAGGTGTTCTCGAAGCCGGTCAGGTCGTCCCACAGGCGGTATCCGCGGCCGAGGAAGAGCGGCGCGACCAGGAGGTGCAGGTCGTCGACGAGTCCCGCGCGCAGGAACGCCTGCGCCGTGCGGTACCCGCCGCCGATGCGCACGTCGAGGTCGCCCGCGGCGTCGGACGCCTCGGCGAGCACGTCCTCGATCGCGGCATCGCGGAAGTGGAACGTGGTGCCGCCGTCCATCGGGATCGACGGGCGGGGCGCGGTGCGGGTGAGCACGTAGACGGGCGTGCCGAACGGCGGGGTGTCGCCCCACCATCCCTTCCAGTCGGGGTCGTCGGGGTGGGAGTGGAGGCCGAACATCCCCGCGCCCATGATCTCGGCGCCGACGCCCTGGAAGAACGCGCGGGCGTAGCGGTCGTCGACACCGGTGGTTCCGGCGCCGCTGGTGTCGCCGAAGATCTTCTCGCGGAACGTGCGGGTGCCCGCGTAGGCCGCGGTGAGGCGCCCCCAGTCCTCCCCCATGGGGCTGTCGGGTGTGAGGTCGGAGGGCGTGTAGCCGTCCAGGGAGGCGAACAGGTCCATGCGGACGCGGGTCATGTCAGTGCTCCTTCGGGGCGGTGCGGGCGAGGTGGATGCCCAGCCGGTCGGCCCTGTGCTCGGCCGGTGTGCGCTGCTGGCCGAGCCAGAGGTGGAGCACGTCGAGGCCGCCGGGGCGCAGGGTGACCGTGCGGACCCTGCCCTGCTTCTCCGACGTGATCACCCCCGCGGCCTCCAGGACTCCGAGGTGCTGCAGCAGCGAGGGCAGCGTCATCGTGAACGGCGCCGCGAGCTCCGAGACGATGGCGGGCGATGAGGCGAGCCTCTCGACGATCGCCCGGCGCGTGGGGTCCGCGAGGGCGCGGAGCACGGCGTCGAGGTCGTCGGGATACTTAGGCATGTACCTAAGTATTGGGCGGGGCGCCTCTCCCGTCAAGACCCTTCGCCGACGCCGACGGAGGCGAGCGCCTCGTCCACGACCTTCGCCGGGACACCGACGGCGGTGTGGCCGTCTTCGATGTCCCACAGCGTGTTCTGCAGCAGCCGCGCGCGCGTCCACGCGGCGGCACGGCGGCGATCCAGGTCGAGCATCTCGGTCAGGATGTCGAAGCGGCGGCGCACGAGACCCACGGCGTCGGCCGCCCCGCCGGCACTCCACCGGCTGTCCAGGGCGGGCCAGAGGTCGAATCCGGGGTCACCCACGAGCGGCTCGGGGTCGATCGCCAGCCACGGTGCACGGTCGGCGGCGAGCACGTTGCCGTCGTGCAGGTCCCAGTGCAGGAGGCGATCTCCGGGCTCGGGCTGCACCTCCGCGACGGTGCGCACCCACCGGTCGAGCCGCGTGCGGTCGTCGCCGTCGAGCACCCGCGCCGCGGCCGGCGCCGCCTCGATCATCTCCGCCGCGACCACCCCGAGACGCGGAAGCCCCTCCGGGGCGGGTGCGCGATGCAGTTGCGATAGCAGGTCGCCGATGACCCGGACGACCTCGTCGTCGTCGTCGATCGCGGCGAGAGGCCGCTCGGCATCCAGGCGCTCGAGCAGCATGGCACCCCGGATCTCGTCGCTGTCCAGAAGGCGGACGGCACCCCGTCCGTCCCAGCGGGTGAGACCGAGGATCGCCGCCGTGGTCTCGGGGCGCGGCACCTGCAGCTTGAGCGCGGCCGGGGCGCCCTCCTCGCCGCGCACCGGCACGACGATGCCCGCCTCCCCCGCCCGCACCTCGCCGTCGGGTCGCAGCGCCCACCGCTGGAAGAGCTCGTGCGCGACCGCGGGGACAGCGCTCACCCACTCCCTGGTCGCGGCGTCGCCGGCCTCGAACCGCTCGCGGATCGGACGCGGAAGAGCGAGTCGGTCCTCGTTGGTCATGCTCGCCAGTCCATCACAGCGCGGTCGGCACGTCGCGTCGATCCCGGTCCGCGGACCCCTGGGCCTCCTCCGGGATCCGTCGCCGCAGCACGACCCCCGCGACGACGAGCGCGACGCCGAGGACGCCCGCGATCGCGAGGGCTCCGACCGCGAGCCCGTCGCGGAGTGCGACCCGCTCGTCGGCGCCGGCAGCGACGAGCGTCGACGTGACCGCCCCGCTGAGAGACGCGACGACCGCCGTCCAGACCGCACCGCCGATCATCCCGGTCGAGTTGGCGAGCCCTGACACCACGCCGACCTGGTCCGGCGCGGCGCCGGACATCGCGAGGCCCATGATCGGCGGGAGCACGGTGCCGATGCCGAGGCCCAGCAGGAGCAGCGGAACGAGCACGTCCGCCAGGTAGCCCCCGTCGACGGGCACGTGCGAGAGCAGCAGCGCACCCGCCAGGAAGACCAGGAGTCCCAGGACGAGCGCGATCCGCTCGCCGAAGCGCGCCGTGACGAACGGGGCGAGGAGGATCGAGGCGATCGCGGTGACGACCGTCAGCGGAACGAACGACAGCGCCATCTGCATCGGGGCGTATCCGAGCACCTGCTGCAGAAGCAGGGTCGCGAGGAAGAAGGAGCCGTAGAGGGCGCCGGTGACCAGGAACTGCACGACGTTCGCTCCCGCGACGTCGCGATCCTTCAGGATGCGCAGGGCGAGCAGTGGCACCCGCGCGGTGCGCTGCCGCACGACGAACGCGATCAGCAGGACGACGGCGACGCCGAGGGCAACGAGGGTCTGGCCGCCCCAGCCGAGGTGCTCGGCCGTGATGACGCCGTAGACCAGCAGCGACACCGCCGACACGAGCAGACCGGCACCGAGGATGTCGAGTCCGGCGGTCAGACCGGGGCCGCGACCGCGGGGCAGCAGACGCCAACCGACGACGAGGCTGAGCAGTCCGATCGGGAGGTTGATGAAGAACAGCCACTGCCAGCTGGTCAGCTGCATCAGCACCCCGCCCACGAGGAGCCCGAGCGCACCGCCCCCGGCGAACGTGAAGCTGTAGAACCCGATGGCCCGCGTCTGTTCCCGCTGGTCGGTGAACATGGTCACGATCAGGGCCAGGGTGACCGCGGTGATCATCGCAGCGCCGCCGCCCTGGGCGAAGCGCGAGATCACGAGCATCGTGGCGTTCGACGACAGCCCCGCCGACACCGAGGCGACGGTGAAGACGGACACGCCGATCAGCAGCACGCGCCGATGCCCGATCAGGTCGCCGAGGCGTCCGGCGAAGATCAGCAGACCGCCGTACGCGAGGAGGTAGGCGTTGATCACCCAGGACACCCCGGCCTGGGTGAACCCGAGTTCGCGCTGCATCACCGGCAGCGCGACGTTGACGATGGTCTCGTCGAGGACCGTCATCAGGGTGCCGATGCAGAGGACGCTGAGCGCCGTCCAGCGGGCGCGGGCGGAATTCATGGTGGTGGCCCTTCGATAGGGAAGTGAGGTGGTCAGACAGTAGCAGATGATCTATTTCTAGACGATATAAGTGCGATGCTATTCTGTCGACATGATCGCGCGCACGGTGAGCGACCTCGTGGTGCAGCTGCAGCTGCTGACCCGGTCGATCGAACAGCAGGCCACCGCGCAGTTGGAGACGCAGGACACCACGCTGCGCACGGTGAGCGTCCTCCTCTGCGCCGCAGCCGGCGAGAAGACGCAGAAGGAACTCGCGGAACTGGCCTGCCTCGACAAGTCGACGATGGTGAACACCCTCGATGCCCTCGAACGCGCGGGACTGGCCGAGCGGCGCGTCCTGGCGGAGGACCGCCGTGTGCGGATCGTGGAGGTCACCGACCGAGGGCACGCGATCGTGTCGTCCACCGCCGGCGCCCTCGACGACCTCTATTCGTCGCTGCTCGAGCGCCTCCCGGAAGAGGACAGGGAGCCCTTCCTGCGCTCCCTGTCCCGGCTCACGCAGGCCCCGTCGCCTCAGCCGGCGGACGCCGTCGCAGGCTGACGGGCCGGTCGCGTGGCCCTGACCATCGCGTATCCCCACGTCGCGAGACCGAGCAGCGGACCCCAGAGCCAGAACGGGAACATGAGCAGCAGATAACCGGTCTCACCGATCGATCCCGTCCCCTCGACCGCGAACTGCAGCCCGGCAGCCGTGAACAGGACGCTCACGACGCTCGCGGGGATGATGGCCAGCGCGGGCGGGACCCGTCGCCCTCCGAGGCCGGCGAGGCTGCGCGGGAACCGGAGACCCCACGGACGGATGAGGCCCAGCGTGAGCACACCGCCCGCCAGCATCCCCGCACCGAGCACGAGACCCACCACCCGGACGGTGGGCTCTGCGGCGAAGAGTTCCGCGCTCCCCCCGAAGAGCGGCCACGGCGTCAGCCAGCTTGCCCGCGCGACGACATAGGGCAGGGCGCAGGCCGCCGCGGCGACCGTGAGCGACCGGCGGTGTCGGAGCACCGCGATGGCCAGCCGCCCGCGGGCACCAGCGGCCTCGCCGATGGTCCAGATCAAGAGACCGGCGGACGCGACGACGTGGGCGAGCGGGACGGCGGCGCCCGGGAGCATCGCACCGAGCGCCTCCGCGACCCGGGGCACGAGCTCGCCCGATCCGAACGCGAGCGCCGCCGCGGCGACACCGATCAGCACAGCCCCGAGCAGAAGCCCCCTCCAGGGACGGCGAAGCGCCACCAGCACCACCAGGGCGACGATTCCCCCGACCACGCTCACCGCGAAGGCGTACCCCGCAGCCGGGATGATGCCGCCGGGCGTCGTCAGTGCAAGCAGCAGCGCGGCGACCAGCGCCGCCGTGCGGACGAGCCAGGGAGGAACACTGCGGAACACCGCCCTGGCGACCAGCGCACCGACCGAGAGGACGAGCGCGGCCAGCGCACCGATGAGCGAGAGGGCGCGTTCGACCCCGGCGCCGAGGTGGCCCGCGAGACTGGAGGGCAGCGGATCGATGCCCGGGACGACCATCGTCGCCAGGGTGAAGGCGGCGACGGCCAGGGCGCCGGCGGCCACGGCGACGAGAGTGCAGAAGGTGGCGGGGCGACTCAGAGGTGACATGCCTCCACGCTAGGAATCCGCGGATCCCCCCGACCTCGCCCGCAGGAGGCGTCACCCTCACCCGTCCGGGTGATCCTTCCAGGCCCGCCCGGTCACCCGCGCGGACGCAACATCCCGTTCTCGTACGCCCAGATGACGACGTGCACGCGGTCGGGCACGTCGAGCTTGGCGAGCACCGCCTTGACGTGCGTCTTCACGGTGTTCGCCGACAGGAAGAGCCGACGCGCGATGTCGTCGTTCGAGGCGCCGGTGGCCAGCGCGCGCGCCACCTCCCGCTCCCGCGGGCTGAGCTGTGCCAGCACCTCGGCCGGATCGACCGTCGGTGCCCCGTCACGCACGAACCCCAGCAGCGCCGCCGTCGCGCGCGGCGACAGCACGGACCCCTCCTCGGCCACCGTGACCGCGGCGTCGGCGAGCGCCTGCGGTGTCGCATCCTTCGTGAGGAAGCCGCTCGCGCCCTCGCGGATCGCGGCGTACACGTACTCGTCGAGGTCGAACGTGGTGAGGATCAGCACGCGGAGGCGGGGACGGATGCGCAGGATCTCGCGCGTCGCGGCGATCCCGTCCATCCCGGGCATGCGGATGTCCATCAGGACCACGTCGACGGCGTGGGCGCGGACGTGCTCGACGGCGGCCTCGCCCGACGCGACGGCGACGACCTCCGCGATGCGCGCGTCCCGTTCGAGGGTCAGCGCGATCGCGGTGCGCAGCAGCTCCTGGTCGTCCACGAGCAACACCCGCACACTCATGCCGCGCTCCGCGTCACAGGGAGGTCGACCTGCACGCACCAGCCCGCGGGACTCCGGGGTCGTGCGGTGAGCGTGCCACCCGCCAGCCGCACGCGTTCGGCGATCCCGATCAGCCCGATGCCGCTGCCGAGGTCGGACTCGGCAGGACCAGTGCCGCCGTCGTCGGTCACCGTCGCCCGCAGCCGGCCGGGGAGCCAGCGGAGGCGCACGTCGATCACGACCGGGGCCGACGTGTGCCGCAGGGCGTTGGTGAGCGCCTCCCGCACGGCGTGATGCAGCGCGAGGGCGGCGTCGGCGCGCAGCAGACCCCGCTCGCCCGACTCCTCGAGCAGCGCCCGCACCGACGGAGTGCGCACGCTCTCCACGAGGGCCGCGAGGGAGTCGACCGTGGGCAGCGGTTCACGCGGCGCCTCCGGTGCCACGGTCGACCGCATGCTGCGCAGCGCCTCCCGGCCGGTGTCGACGACGATCGCGAGGGAGGCGTCGCTGCGGGCGGGATCGTCGTCGCGCGTCAGCCGAGCGACCTCCGCCTGGGCGATCATGACGGTCACGGCGTGGGCGACGACGTCGTGCAGGTCCCGGCTGATGCGGGCGCGCTCATCCGTGATCGCACGCGCGACGCGGGCCGTGGCGCGCTCCTCCGTCTGATCCCTGCGCACGCGGACGACGAGGCCGAGCGCCCAGGCGGCCGCGATCGCGCCGCAGAGGCCGACGAACGTGCCGAGCCGGAAGTCGCCGAGGTGCGGTTCGACCACCGCGATGAGGGCAGCGCCGCCGATGCCGCCCGCGAGCGCGAGCATCGGGAACGGCCGACGCGAGCGCGCGGCCACCTGGCCGACCACCAGCAGGTAGGCCGCGGCCGACGGCAGGAAGGCGGTGGGGACGGCGGCGGTCGGCGACAGGAGGACGAGGACGAGCATGACCGCGTCGGCGGCGGCGAGGGCGGCGAGGGGATGACGGATCGCGACGAAGGTCGCGGCATGCACGAGCAGGCAGAGGGTGACGACGATGGCGAACGCGAACGGCTCGGGGCGGAACGCCGGGTCCCCCAGCACGGCGAGGCTCGATGGCAGCAGCACGATTGCGGCGATCACGGCGACGAGGAGGTCCACGCGCACCCAGGCGCGCCCCGTCGACTCGACCGCCCCGGTGTCCGACCTCATCGTCCTCATGCTTCCACCCCGCGGGCTCGCGCGGCTCACCCGGACGGGTGAGTTCCGCGGTCTCCGCCGTCGTGCCCACCCGGTGTCGCGGCGGATGGGCGGAACCCGCGGAGGGCCGCGTCCAGCGCCCCGCGCATCGCGGTGCGCCTCCCCTCACCGTCGACGCCGCGGAGAGCGGCGTCGATTCCGGCGCCCTCGACCGCTCCCAGCGCCGCTCCCACCATCGGCGCGACGTCGGCGGCGCCCGCGTCGGTGCGCGCCGAGATCTCCCGGGTGAGCGCGCGCGCCAGCGCCAGGAGCTGAGTGGCGAGGGCGCGCGGGAACTCGCCGCGAGCTCCGAGGGCCGCGCGGATCGATGCCTGCCGAGCGAGCGCCTCGTCGGTGGTGGAGGCGTCGATGAGCACTCGCAGGGCCTCCTGCACGCGGTCGGCGGCGTGCGGTGAGGCACTGTCGTGGGCGGCGCCCAGGGCGAGCGCCGTGAAGTCGTGCACGTGGGCGAAGAGCACGTCCTCCTTCGCGGGGAAGTGCACGTAGAAGGTGCGCTCCGAGACGTTCGCGTGGCGCGCGATCTGGGCGACCGTCGTGGCGTCGTACCCCTGGGCGTGGAAGAGCTCGGACGCGCTGGCCAGCACGGCCTGTCTGGTCCGCCGGCGTCGGGCCTCGTGCCCGTTCTCGTGCGCCTCTCGCATGGGTCGAGCCTAGCGTCGCCCCGCCATAAGTTTGCAGATCTGCAATCTTTCGTCCATGCTGTGATCATGGATGCCGACCCCCGCCTGTACGTGGTCACCGGAGCGGACTCCGGCCTCGGCCGCGCCGTCGCCGACCGGCTCTCCGCTCAGGGCCGGGTGATCTCGTGCGGCATCGGCGACACGGTCGACGTCCGTGCCGACCTGGCGACGCCCGAGGGCCGCGCGCGGCTGCGCATCGAGGTCGACGCGCGCGGCCCTCG
>NZ_SSDM01000091.1:0-7414 GCF_004794375.1 Microbacterium sp. K35
CGTCGGCGAGCCGGTCCAGCAGCGTCTCCGCGGCGGGGGATGCCGCCGTCTCCAGCACGACGGCATCCCCCGGCACGATCGCGAGGTCCATGACCGCCAGCACGCTGCTCAGGTCGACGGTCGTCCCGTCGGCGGTGCGCAGCGTCACCGGGCGGTCGTGCGCCTGCACGAGCCGGACGATCTCGGCGACCGGGCGCGCGTGCACGCCGTTGTGCGCGCTCACGACGACGGTCCGCTCGGGCATGGTCAGGAGCGCTCGTCCAGCAGGGCGCGCACTCCGGCCTCGAGCTCGGCGACGGCCGCAGCCGCTCCCTCCGCCGAGTCGCCCCGCGCATCGATGTACACCTTGAGCTTCGGCTCCGTGCCGCTCGGGCGGACGATGACGCGCGAGCCGTCACTCAGCCGGTACCGGAGCACGTCGCCCGACGGCTGACCGTCCGCGGCGTTCAGCAGGTCCTCCGCCGAGGCGATGGAGCGCCCGCCGATCTGCGTGGGCGGCAGGGTCCGCAGCGCCAGCATGACGGTGCCGATGAGGGCCAGATCGGCCACGCGCACCGACACCTGGGCGCTCGCGAAGTGCCCGTAGGTGTCGCCGAGCTCGCGGAGCAGGTCCGCGATGGTCGCGCCGCGCCCGCGCGCCTCCGCGGCGAGCCCGAGCAGCGCCACGGCGGCGGAGATGCCGTCCTTGTCCCGCACGGTCTCGGGGTTCACGAGGTAGCCGAGCGCCTCCTCGAAACCGAACACGATGCCCGGGGCCCGCGAGATCCACTTGAAGCCGGTGAGCGTCTCGTGGAAGTCGAGGCCGTGGTGCGCGGCGACCGCGCCGAGACCGGGGGAGGAGACCAGCGAGCAGGCCAGCGAGGCTCCAGGCGTGCCGGCGGCCGCACGGGCGGCGCGGGCGCCGAGCAGCAGGCCCACCTCGTTGCCGGTGAGCCGGCGCCAGCCCTCCGGCGCGGTGTCGTCGGGAATCGCCACGGCGAGCCGGTCGGCGTCCGGGTCGTTCGCGAGGATGAGGTCGGCGCGCGTCCGCCGGGCCTTCGCGAACGCGAGGTCCATGGCACCCGGCTCTTCCGGGTTGGGGAACGACACCGTGCGGAAGGTGGCGTCGGGGCGCAGCTGCTCGTCGACCACGAGCGGCTGCGGGTAGCCCGCGGCCTTCACGATGCGCGACACCGTCTCCCAGCCCACGCCGTGCATGGCCGTGTACACCCACCGCAGCCCGACCGCGTCGTCCGGAGCCGGGGCCACGGCGGCGGTCGCGGCGATATAGGCCTCGACCACGTCTTCGCCCGCCGTCTCGTACTCCGTGGAGCGCGGCAGCGACCGCACGTCTCCGGCGTCTGCGACCCGCTGAATGTGCGCGGCGATCTCGGCGTCCGCGGGGGCCACGATCTGCGAGCCCTGGTCGGCGCCGCCGAGGTACACCTTGTAGCCGTTGTCGTTCGGCGGGTTGTGGCTCGCCGTCACCATCACCCCGGCGGCGGCGTCGAGGTGGCGTACGGCGAAGGCCAGCACCGGGGTCGGCAGCAGGCGCGGCAGCAGGATCGCGCGCAGTCCCGCCCCGGCGAAGAGCTCGGCCGAGTCCTGCGCGAACACCCGGGAGTCGCGTCGGCCGTCGTAGCCGATCACGACGGTGGGCGTGCCGCCCCCCGCGCGCTCGCGGAGGTAAGCGGCGAACCCGGCCGCGGCCTGGGCGACGAGCACCCTGTTCATCCGGTTGCTCCCGGCGCCGAGCTCACCGCGCAGTCCGGCCGTGCCGAACGCGAGCCGACGGCCGAAGCGGTCGTCCAGGTCGGCGACGGCCGCGGCGTCTCCCGCGGCGGCCCTGGTCACGACGCCGGCGAGTTCGTCCCTGGTCTGCGGGTCGGGGTCCTGCCGCAGCCAGGCGCGGGCCTGCGCGAGCCGCTCCTCGCTCACAGGGCCTCGACCACCCTCGCCAGCAGTGCGGAGATCACCGGCTCCGCCTCCCGCCCGGCCTCGATCACCTCGGCATGGCTGAGCGGCGTCTGCTGGATGCCGGCGGCGAGGTTCGTGATGAGCGAGAACCCGAGGATCTCCATGCCCGCCTCGCGCGCCGCGATGGCCTCCAGCGCGGTGGACATGCCGACGATGTGCCCGCCGATCGCCTTCGCCATCTGCACCTCGGCCGGGGTCTCGTAGTGCGGACCGCGGAACTGCGTGTAGACGCCCTCGTCCAGGCCGGGGTCGATGCTCCGAGCGACGTCGCGCAGACGCTTCGCGTACAGGTCGGTGAGGTCGATGAACGTCGCCCCCTCGAGCGGCGAGTCGGCGGTCAGGTTGATGTGGTCGCTGATCAGCACCGGCTGGCCGGGCTTCCAGGTCTCGCGGATGCCGCCGGCACCGTTGGTGAGCACCATGATCTTCGCCCCCGTCGCAGCGGCCGTTCGCACGCTGTGCACCACGCGACGCACGCCGTGGTTCTCGTAGTAGTGGGTGCGCGCGCCGATCACCAGCACGTTCTTCCCGCCGGGGGTGCGGATGCTGCGCAGCGTCCCGACGTGTCCCTCGAGGGCGGGCTTGGAGAATCCGGTGACCTCGGTCGCGGGGATCGTGGCGACCGTCTCGCCGATGAGGTCGGCGGCCTTGCCCCAGCCGCTGCCGAGCGTGAGGGCGATGTCGTGCTTCTCGACGCCGGTGAGGCGCGCGATGTCGGAGGCGGCCGCGGCGGCCACCTCGAACGGGTTCGCGGAGGGGTCGTCGAGGGAGTTGCTGTGCGTTTCAGGCATGGATCCACTCTAGGAAGGTGCAGGCTCGGGGGCCAGGATTGGGGAAGAATGGAAAGCATGTCTTCCACCACTTTCGAGCGCACTCAGCGCGTCGCCGTGCTCGGCGGCGGACCCGGCGGTTACGAGGCGGCCCTCGCGGCCGCCCAGCTCGGAGCCGAGGTCACCCTGGTCGAGCGCGTGGGGGTGGGCGGCTCGGCCGTGCTCACCGATGTGGTGCCGTCGAAGAGTCTCATCGCGACCGCCGACGCCGCGGTCGCGATCTCCGAGGCGAGCGACCTCGGCGTGAACTTCTACGCGAAGGGCGAGAACGGCAAGCCGCTCAAGCCCGAGATCGCGATCAACCTCGCCGCGGTCAACAAGCGGCTGGTCGCGCTGGCCGGGCAGCAGTCCGAGGACATGCGCACGACCCTTCTCGACGCGGGCGTGCGCATCCTCTCCGGCCACGGTCGTCTGGAGGGTCCGAACGCGATCGTGGTCTCGACGGGGGAGCGCGGCACCGACTTCGACCGCGTCGAGGCGGACACCATCGTGGTCGCTGTCGGCGCGTCGCCGCGCGAGCTCGACTCCGCCAAGCCCGACGGCAGGCGCATCCTCACGTGGACGCAGCTGTACGACATGAAGGCGCTTCCCGAGCACCTCATCGTGGTCGGCTCCGGGGTCACCGGCGCCGAGTTCGCCTCCGCCTACATGAACCTCGGCGCGAAGGTCACCCTCGTCTCCAGCCGCGAGCAGGTGCTCCCCGGCGAGGATCAGGACGCCGCCCGCGTGCTGGAGAAGGTGTTCAAGCGCGGCGGCATGCAGGTGCTGTCGAAGTCCCGCGCCGAGAAGGTGGAGGTCACGGGCGACGGCGTGACGGTGACGCTGTCCGACGGCCGCACGGTCGAGGGCAGCCATTGCCTCATGGCGGTCGGCTCGATCCCGAACACCGCGGGCATCGGGCTGGAGGAAGCGGGCGTCGAGCTCGACGACTCCGGCCACGTGCGCGTGAACCGGGTGGCCCGCACGTCGGTGCCGAACGTGTACGCGGTGGGCGACTGCACGAACTTCTTCCCCCTGGCCTCGGTGGCCTCGATGCAGGGCCGCACGGCGGTGTTCCATGCCCTCGGCGACATCGTGATCCCGCTCGAGCTCATCAAGATCACGTCGAACATCTTCACCGCCCCGGAGATCGCCACGGTCGGCTACGGGGTGAAGGACGTGGAGGACGGCCTGGCCGACGGCATGGTCTACAAGCTGCCCCTCGCCGCCAACCCGCGCGCGAAGATGATGGGCATCAAGGACGGGTTCGTCAAGCTCATCGCCCGCAAGGGCTCCGGCACCGTGATCGGCGGCGTGATCGTCGCGCCGAAGGCGTCCGAGCTGATCTACCCGATCGCGATCGCCGTCGAACGGCGCCTCACGGTCGACCAGGTCTCGCGCGTGTTCGCGGCCTACCCGTCGCTGTCCAGCAGCATCACCGATGCGAGCCGGGCCATGCACCTGGTGAACATCTCCTGAGTCCCGCTCCTCCGGGCACACGGAAAGGGCACCCCGCCGCGGCGGGGTGCCCTTTCCTGTGTGTTCCGGGTGTCAGCTGATGGTGAGGAGCTGGTGCCCGGCGGACACCGTGGCCCCGGCGTCGGCGTTGATGTTGCCCACCACGCCGTCCTTGTGCGCCTGCAGCGGCTGCTCCATCTTCATGGCCTCGAGCACGACGACCAGGTCGCCCTTGACGACCTGCTGGCCGTCCTCGACCGCGACCTTCACGACCGTGGCCTGCATGGGCGACTTGACGGCGTCGCCGGAGGCGCCGGCGTTCGCGGTGGTGGTGTGGCTGCGGCGCGACGGCGGCACGACAGCGGGCCGTCCGGACGAGCCGGCGGAGACCGCGACGCGGTCGGGGAGGCTCACCTCGAGGCGCTTGCCCCCGACCTCGACGACCACCGTGTGCCGTGCACCTGCGGCGGCGGGGGACTCCAGTTCGCCGTCCCACGCGGGGATGTCGTTGTCGAACTCGGTCTCGATCCAGCGCGTGTAGACGCCGAAGTCGCCGTCCTCCGCCGTGAAGGCGGCGTCGCGCACCACCTTGCGGTGGAACGGGATGACGGTGGGGAGACCCGCGACCTCGAACTCGTCCAGGGCGCGGCGCGAGCGCTCGAGCGCCTCGGCACGGTCCTTGCCGGTGACGATGATCTTCGCGAGCAGGGAGTCGAAGGCGCCAGAGACGGAGTCGCCAGCGGTCACGCCGGAGTCGAGGCGGATCCCGGGGCCGCCGAACGTCTTGAACACGTGGATCGGGCCCGGCTGGGGGAGGAAGCCGCGACCCGGGTCCTCGCCGTTGATGCGGAACTCGATCGAGTGGCCCTGCGGCTGGGGGTCGTCGTAGTCGATGGTGCCGCCCGCGGCGATGCGGAACTGCTCGCGCACGAGGTCGATGCCCGTGACCTCCTCCGATACTGGGTGCTCGACCTGGAGGCGCGTGTTGACCTCGAGGAACGAGACCGTGCCGTCGGCGCCGATCAGGAACTCGCACGTTCCCGCGCCCACGTAGCCGACCTCCTTGAGGATGGCCTTCGACGCGGTGTAGAGCTGCTCGTTCTGCTCCGGGGTGAGGAACGGGGCCGGAGCCTCCTCGACGAGCTTCTGGTGACGGCGCTGCAGCGAGCAGTCGCGCGTGGAGATGACGACGACGTTGCCCGCAGCGTCGGCCAGGCACTGGGTCTCGACGTGGCGCGGCTTGTCGAGGTACTTCTCGACGAAGCACTCGCCGCGACCGAAGGCCGCGACCGCCTCGCGCGTGGCCGACTCGAACAGTTCGGCGACCTCGTCGAGCTCACGGGCGACCTTGAGCCCGCGTCCGCCACCGCCGTACGCGGCCTTGATGGCGATGGGCAGGCCGTACTCCTTCGCGAACGCCACGACCTCGTCGGCGCCGGCGACGGGGCCGGGGGTGCCGGGGGCGAGCGGGGCGCCGACCTTCTCGGCGACGTGACGCGCGGTGACCTTGTCGCCGAGGGCCTCGATGGCCTCGGGCGACGGGCCGATCCAGGTGATGCCCGCGTCGATCACGGCGCGCGCGAACTCGGCGTTCTCGGCGAGGAAGCCGTAGCCGGGGTGCACGGCGTCGGCACCGGCGCGGCGGGCGACGGAGAGGATCTTGTCGATCTGGAGGTAGGTCTCGGCGCTGGTCGAGCCGCTCAGCGCGTAGGCCTCGTCGGCGAGACGCACGTGCAGCGCGTCACGGTCCTGGTCGGCGTAGACGGCGACCGAGGCGATCCCGGAGTCGCGTGCGGCACGGATGATGCGGACGGCGATCTCGCCGCGGTTGGCGATGAGCACCTTGGCGATTGCAGGCATGCTTGCCAGCCTAGCGAGTAGCCCCCCGATCCCTTTGACGACTCTCGACAAGAAACGATCGAAAACGTGGAGGGGAGTCTACGACCACAGGTCGGTCCAGCGGACCCCGAGCTCACCCGCCAGGCGGCGCACGGTCGACAGGGACATGCCGACCACGGTGGACGGGTCGCCCTCCACACGGGCGATGAAGGCACCGCCTAGGCTGTCGACCGTGAAGGCACCGGCCACGAGCAGGGGCTCACCCGACGCGACATAGGCGGCGATCTCCGCGTCGTCCAGGTCGTCGGCGAAGGTCACCGCGGCCTCCGCGACGGCGGTCGCCTCCACCGGGGTCGCGCCGGGGGAGACCCGGAAGACGGAGTGCCCGGAGTGCAGCACCCCGGTGGCGCCGCGCATCTCCTGCCAGCGGCGCGTCGCCTCCTCGGGGGTATACGGCTTCCCGTACACGCGTCCGGCGAGCTCGAACATCGAGTCGCCGCCGATCACCAGGCCGTCGAAGTCGCCGTCGGCGCTCAGCCGCTCGGCGACGGCCGCCGCCTTGGCCCTGGCGAGCAGCAGCACCAGGTCGGCGGGTGCGAGCGGGCCCACGCGCTCCTCGGCGGCGGCGGCGAGGGCATCCTCGTCGACATCCGGCGCGAGGGTGAGCGGCTCGATGCCGGCCTGGCGCAGCAGCATGAGCCGGGCGGGAGACGTGGAGGCGAGGCAGACGCGCATGTGCACCACCGTATCCTCGAAGGATGACTTCCTCCGCAGCCGACGTGCTCGAACTCGACATCACCGGCATCGCCCACGGAGGGACTTTCGTCGCCCGTCACGAGGGTCGTGTGGTGTTCGTCTCCGACGCGATCCCCGGAGAGCGCGTGCGGGCGCGGCTGCTCACCCCCGCGGGTGCTGCGGACGCGGAGACGCGCAGCTTCTGGCGCGCCGAGACGGTCGAGGTGGTCGAGGCCTCCCCGCACCGGCGCCCGCACCTGTGGCCGGAGGCCGACGTGTCGCGCGATCCCGCCGACCGTCCGGGCGGCGCCGACCTGGGCCACATCGAGCTCGGGCAGCAGCGTGTCCTGAAGCGCCAGGTGCTGAGCGAGGCGTTCGACCGCTTCGCCGGCGCCGGGCTGGAGGCGCCGGAGATCGAGGCCGTGGAGTCCGGAGACGGCGCGCGCTGGCGCACCAGGGTGACCCTGCACGTGGACGACCGCGGTGTCGTCGGCCCGTTCGCGGCGCGCAGCCACCGCGTGGTGCCGGTCGGCTCGTACCCGCTTGCGCGGCCGGCGGTCGAGGCCGCCGCTCTCGCGCTCGACGGCGGTGAGCCGGGCCGCATCGAGCTCGTCGAG
>NZ_SSDM01000092.1:0-2107 GCF_004794375.1 Microbacterium sp. K35
GAGCCCCGGGGCCGACGCGGCACCGCGGCGCCGGCCCCGGGTCCGGGCGTCACCCCGCGTCGCGCGGCCCGAGCACGGTGTCGATCAGGCCGTACTCCTTCGCCGCCACGGCCGTGAACACCCGGTCGCGGTCGGTGTCGACGCGGAGCTCCTCGAGGGTGCGACCGCTGTGCCTGGCCAGGATCGCCTCCATGTCGGACCGCACCCGCACCACCTCGTCGGCCGCGAGGATGAGGTCGGGGATCGCACCCCGCGACTGCCCGGCGGGCTGATGCAGCACGATGCGCGCGTGCGCGAGAGCGGCCCGCTCCCCCGGCGCCCCTGCCGCGACGAGCAGCGCCGCCGGACCGATGGCCTGGCCGACGCAGGTCGTGGCGATGCGGGGACGGATGTGCTGCATCGTGTCGTAGATCGCGAGCGCCGCCCCGGGATCGCCGCCCTCGCTGTTGATGTAGAACTGCACCGCGGAGTCGGGGCTGTCGGCGTCGAGGTGCAGCAGCTGTGCGATGAGCGCGTTCGCCACGCCTGCGTCGATGCCGGTGCCGAGGTAGGTGACGCGTTCGGCCAGCAGGTGCGAGTACACGTCCATGACCCGCTCGCCGCGGGGGTGCTGGGCGATCACGTTGGGGATCGTGTAGCTGCTCATGCGTCCGCCCCCAGTCCCACGCGCGCGCGGCGTCGCGGCATGATGTCGGCCGTCGACTCCACGATCCGGTCGATGAAGCCGTACTCCTGCGCCTGCGTGGCGGTGTACCAGCGGTCGTGCAGGGAGTCCTCGAAGATCCGCTCCACGGGCTGACCGGTGTCGTGGGCGATGAGTCCGAGCACGGTGTCGCGCATGCGACGGAGGTCGTCCGCCTGCGCTTCGATCTCGACCGCGGATCCGCCGATTCCCGCTGAGCCCTGATGCATGAGGATGCGCGCGTGCGGCAGCGCCCGACGCTTGCCCGGTGTGCCAGCCGACAGCAGGAACTGTCCGGCGCTGCACGCGAGGCCGAGCGCGAGGGTCGAGACGTCGTTGGGCACGAGCCGCATGAGGTCGCGGATCGCGAGCATCGACGGCACAGACCCGCCGGGAGAGTGGATCCACAGGGCGATGTCGGCGACGGGGTCTTCTGCCGAGAGGCTGAGCAGCTGCGTCATCAGCAGCGTGCCGTTGTCGTCGTCGAGGGCGCCGTCGAGCACGAGCACGCGCTCGTGGAAGAGCGCGCGCCGGGCTTCCTGGCTGAACTGGGGTATGGGTTTCTCGTCGCTCATGACCCCAGCCTCCGCCGCTCCGGGAGCCGGTGGGTCGGTCTCCGCCGTGGGCGGATCCGCCGTGGGCGGAGGACGTGTGCGCTGCCCGAAAGCCGCGCGTAACACCCCCGACTCACGACGCTCCTAGCCTCGAGCACATGGCGAGACAGAAGGCACCGGAATGGCAGTGGTCGGAAGACGGGATCAACTTCCGCACCCGCAAGTGGGTGCGCCCCGAAGACCTCAACGCGAACGGCACGCTGTTCGGCGGCAGCCTGCTGAAGTGGATCGATGAAGAGGCGGCGATCTACGCGATCGTGCAGCTGGGCAACTACCGCGCCGTGACGAAGCACATCTCCGCGATCACGTTCGAGGCGTCGGCGGTGCAGGGCGACCTGATCGAGATCGGCCTGCAGGCCACGCGGTTCGGCACCACGTCGCTGACGATGCGCGCGGTCGCCCGCAACATGATCACCCGCAAGCGCATCCTCACGATCGACGAGATCGTGTTCGTGAGCCTGGACGAGGACGGGATGCCGACCCCGCACGGCTATCGCGAGATCACCTACAACCGCGATCGCATGCCCACGGAGCGCATCGCCACCGGGACGGTCCGGCTGCCGAAGCTCTGAGCGGACGCCGCCGGGGGGAACGGCGTCCGCTCAGAAGAGAAGGGGTCAGGGGTCAGGCGGCCAGGGCGAGCGCGCGGCGGTGGGTGATCCGGTGCCCCACCCAGAACCCGATCGCGATGAGCCCGGCGAGCGCGACCCCGAGGATCCACGGGAGCATCGACGGCGCGGCGCCCGCGGTGGCGGTGGCGAGCGTGCCGGAGCCGTCGGCGATGCGCCCGTTGCCGGAGGCGAGGTCGGCC